>CALCXL010000643.1 GCA_937907595.1 uncultured Pseudomonadota bacterium | reverse complement strand
CCCGAGGCCCACCGGCGGGCGGTGGCGGCGTCGACCTGCACCAGCCCCCGCCCCAGGGTGCGGCCGTCGGCGGCCAGGATCTCCACCGCGTCGCCGGGCGCGAAGTCGCCGCGCACCACGCTCACGCCCACGGCCAGCAGCGACGCGCCCCGCTCCAGGAGGGCCCGGGCCGCGCCCTCGTCCACCACCAGGGAGCCCCGGGGCGCCGCGGCGAAGGCGATCCAGCGACCCCGCGCCGACAGGCCGGACTGCGCCTCGAACCAGGTGCCCACGGCCTCCCCGTCCAGCACGGCGGCCAGGGCGCCGGGGCGGCGGCCCGACGCGATCACGACCTGGCAGCCCGAGCGTGCGGCGATGCGGGCGGCGTCCACCTTGCTGCGCATGCCCCCGCGCCCGCCGTCGGTGCCCGAAGCGTCGGACAGGGCCTCGGGCAAGCCGGCGCCGTCGGAGCCGATGCGGTCGATGGGCGCCGCGTCGGGGTGGCTGCGCGGGTCCCGGTCGTGCAGGCCGTCGACGTCGGTGAGCAACACCAGCAGATCGGCCGACAGCTTCGTCGCCACCAGGGCCGAGAGCCGGTCGTTGTCGCCGAACACCGGGCGCGCCACCCCCTCGTTCCAGGCCAGCTCCTCGGTGGAGACGGCGTCGTTCTCGTTGAGCACCGGCACCACGCCGTGGCGCAGCAGGGCCAGGAGGGTGGAGCGCAGGTTGAGGTAGCGCAGGCGGTCGTCCAGGTCGCCCTCGGTGAGCAGCACCTGCGCGCAGGTGAGGCCCAGGCGCCCGAAGCCGGCCTGGTACAGGTCCATCAGCCTCACCTGGCCCACCGCGGCGCAGGCCTGTCGCTCCGCCAGGGCCGTGGGGGTGGTGGGCAGGCCCAGCGCGTCGCGCCCCAGGCCGACAGCGCCAGAGCTGACGATGAGCACCTCCCGTCCTTGCCGTGCGGCTGCTGCGGCGGCCTCCACCACCTCGAACAGGCGGGCCAGGGCCAGCCGGCCGTCGTCGTGGGTGATCACGCGGGTGCCGAGCTTGATGACGACGCGGCGCGCGGCGGGCAGGAGGGGGCGGGCAGGGGACACGGCCGGGGAGGGTAACGGAGGGCCGTGCAACCCGCTACGGAGAGGCCCCCTGCACGGGGTATCCTGGGGCATGCGATCGCACCTTCCCCTCCTGCTCGCCCTGCTCGTCCCCACCACCGCCGGCGCGCAGCAGTACGCGGTGCGGCTGGACGGCACGGTGGACTACGTCCAGCTGGGCAACCTCGATCCGGGCGCCGACTTCACCTTCGAGGCCTGGGTGCAGGCCGACGCCACGCCCATCAACCAGGCGGTGGTCTCCGCGGCGAACCTGGTGGACGGGCTCAACGCGTTCCTGGTGGGGCACGTGGCGGGGGACTGGACCGTGGAGCTGGAGGACGACGACGTCTTCGAGGGCGACGACTGCGGCTCGGGCGCGCTCTGCGTGAGTCAGGCGTTCTCCGCCGGGGTGCCCACCCACGTTGCGGTGGCGGTGAGCGGCGCGACGGCCACGCTGTACGTCAACGGCGCCCTGCTGGGCTCCTACACGTCGGGCGCGGCGCCCACCTGGGGCACCGAGACCTGGGTGTTGGGCGCGGAGACGGACGGCGCGGGCTTCGGCGCCGACGCCTTCAACGGGCTGATCGACGAGGTCCGCATCTGGGGCAGCGCGCGCAGCCAGGCCGACATCCAGTGCACCATG
>CALCXL010000642.1 GCA_937907595.1 uncultured Pseudomonadota bacterium | reverse complement strand
CCAGAAGGCCGCCGAGAAGGCCCCGAAGACCAGCACCGACCGCGAACCGCTGGGCGCGCGCCCCCTCAAGGCCGCGACCGCGCCGCCCGCGGCCAGGCCCAGCCAGACCCAGCCCAGCTTGCGCGGCAGCAGCCAGGTCGCCAGGGCCCAGACCGTGGTCAAGCCCTCGCGCAGCCAGGTCCCGCCCTCGAAGGTCCCCTCGGGCGAGCCCTCGGCGACGTCGTCCAGGTTGATGCCCAGCGGACCGAGCACGAAGAGCCCCTCGCCGTGCACCAGGGTGATGTACGCCTGCCAGCCCACCACCACGCCGCCCAGGATCGCAACGGGCACCCCCAGGCTGCGGCTCCCCCGGCCCAGGTCGCGGGCCCAGGCCCACAGCGCGGGCAGGTAGAAGGCGAAGAAGCCCTCCATGCGGGTGAGGAAGCCCAGCGCGATGGCCGCGAAGCCCCGGTCGCGGGCGCCGAAGAGGAGCAGGGCGAGCCCCAGGAAGCTCAGGCTGGTGAAGACCGGCGAGCGCAGGGTGGAGGCGCCGTACAGGGCCATCTCCGGCTGCATGGCCATCCACAGCCCGGCCAGCCAGGCCGCCGAGGGGCCGGCCAGTCGGCGCGTCACGACGATCACCAGACCCACGTTGAGGACGGAGAAGGCGATGGTCAGCAGCAGGGGGGCCAGGCGAGGGAAGGGGAGGAGCGCCCGCACGGCGGCGCCCAGGGCGTACCACCCCGGCATGTGCGAGGTGCGGAACCAGGTGAAGCGGGAGTCGAGCACCTCCCGCACCATCATCAGGTTGCCGTAGTCGCCCTCTTCCCAGCCAAAGTAGGAGGTCGCCAGCCAGCCGCGCCACACCAGGGCCAGCAGGCAGAGCACCCCCAACTGACGCAGGCTGGCCCGACGTTCGGCGGTCGACATCGCCGCAGGTTAGCAGCCCACCGACCGGTTCCTGCCCCGGCGCCCGGCGCCGACGCCCCCCACCCGGGCCCGCCTTGCAGGATCTTCGTGCCTTGACCACGCCCCGACCGTTCTTAGGCTGGCGGTCGTGCCCCTCCGCCAACGACTCCGCCGTCGCACCCGCGCCGTGATCCGCCGCGCCGCCGCGCCCCTGATCCGGGAGCGGTTGGAGGTCGCGTCCCAGGCCGCCGCCCTCCGGCAGGAGATCGCGCTGGTGGAGCAGCGGATCGACCGGATCGCCGCCCTGGCCGCGGACCTGTGCGCCCAGGGGGAGCAGGAGTGACCGACCTCGACGCGCTCGTCACGCAGGCGCTCACGCGGTTCGGCGACCCCCCGGGCCCCAGCCTGGTGGCGACGTCGGGCGGGCTGGACTCGACCGTTCTCGCCCGCCTGATGGTGCCGGCGCTGCGCCTCCGTGGCGGCTCGCCCCGCCTGGCCTGCTTCGACCACGGGTGGAGGCCCTTCGAAGCGGAGGTCGACGCAGTGAGGACCCTGGCCGCGGACCTGCAGGTGCCCCTGGACCTGGGGGGCGCTCGGCCGGACCCGGCGCACCTCCGTGCGGTCGGTCCCGAAGCCGCGGCCCGCTCGGCCCGGCAGGGTTGGCTCGAGTCGCTGGGCGCCGGCCCCGTCCACCTGGGCCACCACGCCGACG
>CALCXL010000641.1 GCA_937907595.1 uncultured Pseudomonadota bacterium | reverse complement strand
CTGCTGGGACCGCTTGTACTTCAGAAGCTCGACACCCTCCCCTCCAACGCGGACGGCAGTGCCCGCTCGTACTTCTTCGAGGTGCCGTTCGCGGCGGCATCCAAGGTCCTCTTCTTGGCTCTCTTCATCAACTCGAAGTCCTCGTCGGACGTGCGGGTCTCGGTGAAGGCGTTCCGCGGCATGGACGGTGTTCGGTGGGACAGCACCGAGTTCTGGACCCCCTGGTCCGGTGTCTCGTCCGAAACCTACCAAGTGGTGGACTCCAGCAGCGCCGGCGACTTCGGACCGCGCGTACGGATCGTCGTCGCCGTCAGCTCCAACATGAGCCAGCAGGACTCGGTCGAGCTGGAGCTGACCGTGTCGGGCAAGCCGTTCTGATGGGCTGCGCGTGTTCGGAGGCATCGCTGCTCCCGACCTCGGCCGTCGAGCTGCTCGTCTCCTTGAGTCCCGCCCGCGGTGGCGCCCCCAGCGGCGACGCGCGATCGGCCCCGGCTTCCCGGTGCAGCGGGCCGGACTCAACGCATGCGCCGACCGGGGACTCTCGCCCGAGTGGAGAGGGGAAGGCGCTGGAACGCATCGGTGCGTCCCTGATCCGCCTGCTCCAGATGCGGCAGCTCGGCGACTACCTCTCGTACGCGCCGTGGCTCGTGAGCATCTTCGCAGAGGACTACCGGCAAGTGGCCGACTGGATCCGCTCGACGTCAAGCCGCATGACCCCCGGCGAGCGTCGCTGCGGAACGGACATCCGCGCCTCGTTTCCCTTCGATCCCACCCGCATCCGGTGGGAGGACTGGTACTCCCTGGCGTTCATGGGTCGTCCTTCGAGGGGCGCCCGGGCGAGGACGCAGCAATTCGAGCGCCAGTGGCTGGCTTGGCCGCCTTCCCGACCGCAACGGCAGGGCGTTGGCCTTGAGAAGGACGCGCCGCCCGACGTCCGCGACACGCCTAGCAACGAGGCTCCGGCCGGCCGGCCCGATGACGACACGCCCCACACCGGGGACCCGGACCGACCGCGCCCGACGTCGGCCGGCTCGAGCTGGACGGGCCGCGAAGACCTGAGCTGCGAGGCGTTCATCTCAAAGTTCCGTGCCGATGGCCCGAACTCCGCGTCAGAGGAGGTCGGCATCGAGGAGACGGCCATCACGAACCTGACGGCCTCGGTCGTGAACAGCCCCGGACTGCGCGTCGTCGATGATCCCGATCCTCGCTTCAATCGACCCGTGCTCGACCTCCTGTGTCGCTACCTTCGGAGCTACTACGGCCGCTTGGACCGGATCAGTTCCTCGGTATTCTCGACCCAGGCGGCGTGGACCGCGGAGGCGAAGCGAGTGTCAGGAACGTTCCCCTACGAGTTCGGCTCCATCGGGGGGGAGAACCGCCGCAGCTCCACTGGCTGGCCATCCCGCGCCGGGGGGGAGTCGCCCGAGACAGGAATCCCCCAGCCCGCGATCGATGAGATCCAGCACCCGGACCTCACCGAGTTCACGGGGGACGGCTCCCACTGGCTGCGCCTCTTCGACAACATCTTCGTCCTGCGCCGCGACTCGGCCAGCGAAGGCGGCCCGAACGCGATGGGCGCGGTCAGCGCCTCCAGGGGCTCGTCGGACGGCGCCGCCGAATCCGACGTCATCGGTCTGGCGTTGCGGCTGCTCGCCGAGACCTTGCCCGAGTTCCGAACGTGGCAGGAACCCCTGACCGAGGCGACCGGCGCGGCCTTCGACTGGACGGTCGCAGGCCCCGACGGCGGCAACATGGTCGACGGCATGGCCAGCTACTTCGCGCCCGGTTCGACGCGGGCGCTCCAGATCGTCCTGCGCGACGGCATCGTGTTCAACGAGGCGGCGGACGGACTGGGCTGGCACCCATCGAGGACCGTGCTGTTGAACAGATCCAGCACGGCCGTCTCGGGGGGGGCCTTCGCCGCAGCGCTCTCCGCTCTGAACGAACTGCGGGAGCAAGCGGCCGAGCAGTTCCAGTCGGATGGCTCCGGGCCCGATCAACCGTCGGCAATCACTGAGAGGCGAGTGGAGGCCGCGGCGGACCGACTGACCGACCTCGCCGAGCTGATCTTGCACGAGTCCGGCCACGTCTTCGGCGTGGCCGAGTTCGGCGCAGACCTGGGCATCAGCGGGGACTGGTACGACGGGCCGCAGTACCGCGACTTCGACGCGATCACCACCTACGAGACCCCGAGCAACAGCGCCTACGTCCTGGCCACCCTGCTGACGGGTCCAGGCACCATCGCCGCCCCCTGGGTCGCGTTGCAGGGGCTGCTGGTCACCCTGTTTCCGCTGCTCGGCCCCTTCGCCGGACTGGGCTTGACCGACCTGCTGCAGAACCCGCCGGCGCTGATCAGCAACCACTACGTTCTGACGCTCTTCAGCAACTACTGGGAGTGCCTGCTGCGGCAGAACCGCGGACCCCTCAACGCCCTGCAGAATCACGCCTGCGGGTGCGACTCCGAGGGGTCGGGGACGATCGAGGAGGTGCCGGACGCGCCGCCGGCGCCGGGCAAGTACCCCATCCAGTGGGGCTGGTGGCTGGACTGGCCACCCGGTGAGCGGCCCTGCGACCAGGTCCCGCTCCCCATCGGCCGGATAGGGAGCCCCGACCGCTGGAATTGCACCTGCAACCCCTTCAACTGCCGCTGCGCCCCGCCTCCGAGTGCCGTGGCACCATGGCCTTTCTGCTGATGCGAGGCCCCCTCCTGATCGCCGCCGTCTGGCTCATCTCTTCCTGCTCGCAGGAACCGTGGCCACCGTGCGATCCATGCTCCTGTCGCTCAGCCGCGACGGGGAGCGCGGGCCTTCGCCTGGTCGGATCGTGGCAGACCACGACGCTGGAGAACCTGCCCGAAGACCGGAACCTGGCGTTCTGCGTCACGTACGCCGACCTCGTCGTCGAGTCCACTCCCGACGAGGTCACGGTCCGGGGTCTGGACACCCCCCTCGTCTGGCCCCAGCCGGGGACCGAATGGGACCCCGCGGATCCCAGCTGCGGCCGGATTGAGGTGGGCGTCACCGGCCTGCCGATCAAGTTCGTCGACGTCGAAATCGACATGCTGCTCGACTGTCCGGACGAGGAGGACAGTTGGGGTGACGGCCGCCTGTTCCGGTGGGTGATCCCCATTGGCGAGCTCCCTCCCCGAGACACGAGCGACGCCATCTATGTGGATCCCGAGGGCTACTACTCGGGCGAGCACGGAGTGCACTAGGAGGGTTGAGCGCTCAGGCTGCGCGCGGGCCGGGCACGGCCGACACGCTCGTCCGGCCGGCCCCACCCCCCGATCAGAAGTCCAACTGGAACTGCGTGCGCAGGCGGAAGTCGGCGTCCGCCCCGTCGATGAGCGCGGCGGCGTCGGTCACCCACTTGATGTTGTGCTTGAAGAAGTAGACGTTCACGCCGCCCAGGATCTCCTGGGTGTCGCCGCTGGCGTCGGTCGGGGTGATGCGCCCGTAGCCCAGGGCCGGCTCCACCCGGGACTTGATGGCGTAGGCGACCGACGCGTGGAAGCCGACGGAGTTCAGGGCCTGGTCCGTGAACTCGGCGCCGCTCTGCTCCATCACCGCGTACACCGCCGCCGTGGTGGAGAAGCCGCGCACCTTGAGGGAGACGTCGCCCTGCCAGCCGATGGCGGAGTCGTCGCCGCCGTCGGCGTCCAGGTCCACGTACAGCCCGCCGCCCAGGCCCACGCCGAAGTCGCTGTTGCCCAGGTCCGACTCGTCGTAGCCGTCGAAGCCCTGGGTGTGCCAGCCCACGCGGGTCACGATCATCGGGTGCGGCACGTCGGGCACGTTGCTGGAGTGGGCGCTCAGCAGGTCGCCCTCGCCGGTCGTCGGGTCCACCAACACCGTGCCGGAGAAGGCCCCGGCGTCGCCCGTGCCGTTGAAGACGCCGATGGCGTACTCCAGGGGCGCCTTCTTCCAGTCGCTGGTCAGCAGGATGCCGACGTCGCGGTCGGGCGCGAAGGCCTTGTGGGTGATGGAGCGGTCAACGAAGTGCTGCTTGGTGCTCGAGGCGATGAACTGCCGCGAGTAGGGCGTCTTGAACTGGCCCATGCGCAGGATCAGCCACTCGTTGCCGACGATGTCCAGAAACGCGTCCTTGAGGGAGACCTGGCCCTTGGCGAAGTCGATCTGCGCCTTGTACTCGATGCGCTTGTCGAAGAGGTGGCCGCCCATCTTGAAGCGCATGCGCGGCAGCTCGAAGTGGGCCTCGTTCCCCCGGGGCTCCCCCGCGACGTTCTCGTAGACGAAGCGGAACTGCACGCGGCCGCCCAGCACCAGGCGGAAGGCGTCGTCGGGGCTGGCGATGAAGAAGCCCTTGTCGAAGCCGACCTGCGGGGGCGGGAGCGCGACCGGCGGGGGCACGGGCACGACCGGCGGGGGCACGGGCGCCGGATCGTCGGAGGGCACCGGATCGTCGGAGGGCGCCGAATCGTCCGACGCCTCCCCGTCCTCGGCCTGGGCCAGGGTCGGGAGCACGAGGAGCAGGGTGATGAGGAACAGGCGAGTGGTGGACATGGTCCCTCCGGGGGGACCAGATCTACCCCGGGACGGCCACGAGCACCGTGACAGGACCGTGACGTCGGGCGAACGATTCGGAGAGGACCACGCGGAAGGACCGTGGCGGACGATCCCCCGGGGCGATCACTCCTCGATGTACTCGCCGTCGCCGCCATCTCCGCCGTCGCCGCCCTCGTCGTTCTCGTCGAAGTTGCCCTCGGGCAGCTCCTCGATGAACTCCTCGGGCTCGTCCACGGGCTCCTCGAGCTCTTCTTCGACCTCCTCTTCGACCTCGTCCTCGCCCTCCTCCTCGTCGTCCTCGCTGTCCTGGGCGCCGTTGCTGCGGACGAAGCTGTTGTCGTCGAACTGGACCTGCTGGCCGCCGCCCTCCTCGCGCTCCTCCTGCAGGCGCTCCTGGCGCTCCCGGCGCTTGGCCAGCAGCTCCTCGCGGCGGGCCTTGCGCTCCTCACGGCGCTTCTCGCGCTCCTCGCGCAGGCGCTCGCGCTCGGCTTCGATCTCCGCCGGGTCCTCCATCTCGTGCAGCTTCTTGCGCGCGATGGGCTGGTCCGACGGCGGGTTGCTGCGGCGCGTGACCTTGTCGTCTTCCTCGTCGTCGTCTTCGGGCTCCATGCGGCGGGGGGTCCGGGTGCTCGCGCGGCTGCTGGTGGCCCGCTTCGCGCTGCCCGCGGCGGCGGCGGCCTCCCGGAAGCGGTAGCGGGCCAGGGTCCCGTTCAGCTGGTAGTGGTACCAGCCGTCCTCGTCCTTGTGCCGCGGGTTGGAGCCGAAGGCGACCTTGGCCAGCCCGTCCAGGTCGTCGCGCAGCTTGAAGCGCAGCTTGATGGCCAGGCGGCTGCGCATCAGGCTCTCCTGCAGCGTGATGTTGCCCTCCACCACGGCCTGGACCTCGTCCGCCTCGAACACGGTGTCGTGGAACTCGGCCTTGCCGCGCGCGATCTTGAGGTGCGCTTCGCTGCGGGTGAAGGCCATCTCCGGCAGGCCGAAGCCGCCGGCCTTGAGCCCGGAGATGATCAGGTCGTCGATGGCCAGCTCGATGGAGCCGCCGGCCTTCTTGACGTCCTTCCAGTTCCAGGTGACGTCCGACTTGCCGCGCAGGGTCCCGCGGGGGTTCATGCTGAAGCTGGGGTTGGCGACCTCGAAGGTGGCGAGGTTGATGTCCCGCAGGTTCATGTCGAACTGCGCGGCCTCGTCGCCGGCCTGGCCCAGGTCCATCACCAGCTCGCCGCCGTACAGGTCGCCGTCCAGGGACGCAGAGCCCAGGGCGGTGACGATCAGCTCCACCAGCTCGGCCGAGGCCTTGCCCTCTTCCGCCGCCGCGCCGCTCAAGGCCCGCGACGCACGCAGGACGGAGAAGAGGCCGGTGCGGGCCTTCACCCGCTCGAAGGTGACCCACGGGGCGGTGGCGGCGCCCTTGCTCACCGCGCCCACGCTCAGGTTCCGGGCGCGCGCCCCCACCCAGGCGGGGCCCAGGCTGTCCATGGTGAGGGCCATGTCCGACTTCGCGGCGGCGACCGTGACGTTGTCCCTCACCCGCGACCAGGGAAAGGTCAGCAGGGTCAGGACCAGGAACAGCATCCAGAACCAGAGGCTGTAGCCCAGGGCGGCCAGCAGCTTGCGGGTGCGGTCGTTCATGCCTCCTCCAGGGGCTGCAGCACGGAGATCTGCAGACGCAGTCGCATCAGGTTGCGGTCCTTGCGGTCCGTGTTCAAGGTCGCCTCGTTCACCCAGATCGCCTGCGCGGCCTCTTCGAGCTTGTGCATGAACATCACCGCCTGCTCCAGGGTCACGTCGTGCACGTTGATGTCGATCTTCTGGGCGCGGTAGTAGTCGGTGACCTCGATCCCGCGCTCGGTGATCGACTTGATGTTGGTGGCGATGCCCATCTCGTTGCCCAGGCTCTCCAGCCAGGTCAGCGGGGTGAAGTCCCGACCCGCGGTCAGCCGGGCGTCCAGGGCGTCGGCCTTGCCCACCGCGGCGTTGTACTGCTGCAGCAGCTGATCCACCTGGGCCTGGGAGACCGTGGCGGCGTTGAGCTGCGTCTTGATCCGCTTCTCCTGCTTGGCCATGGAGCCCTGCGCGGCCCAGCCCAGGGCGCCCAGGACCATCACGAGCATGAAGAGCAGCAGCGCACGGTCCCGCGGGGTCAAGCCGGTGAGCAGGCTCTGCAGGCGGTCACCCACCGAGTCGATGGAGTCTCGAACGCTCATCCCTCATCCTCCTCATCGACCGGCTGGCGCGGGGCTCTGACCACGAAGCGGGCCTCCCCGTCGCGGCCCTTGTTCACGTCGGACTTCTCCGCCTGGTGGAACATGGGGCGGGCCTTGATCTTGGCCTCGATGGTGTCCACCGAACCGTAGCTGTCCGTGGTGCCGCGGATGCGCACCATCTCGTCGTTGACCATGAACTCGTCGACGTCGACCGTGACCGTCTTGGGCACCGCCTCGCTGATCTCCTTGAGGGCCATCAGCGGGGTGATGTCGTAGCCCTGCAGCGCCGCGACGCGCTCCTCCAGGGCCAGGACCTTCTCCTGCATGACGGCCACCGTCTGCTCCGGGGTCTTCAGCGACGTGTTCGGGACCTCGGGGAAGGCGCCCTGCACCGTGGCGACCATCTGCTGCTGCACGCCGTCCAGCCGGTCCCGCAGCTCCTTGAGCTCGAGGAAGTGGTTGCCCACCAGGCCCAGCCCCAGGAGCAGCACGGCGGCCACGGCGGCCACGGCGAGCCGCGCGAAGATCTTGCTGTCCGCCTTCCAGCCGAACTCGCCCTGCCGGAAGTCCAGGACCACGCCGTCCTTGTTCTTGCGGGCGAAGCCGCGCAGCGCCAGGGCGTAGGCCAGGGCGTGCTCGGGCTCGGGCACCGGCGAGTCCTCGGGGTTCACCGCCGCCGGGGGCATGACGAGGGGGCCGACGGGGATGCCCAGGTCCTCCTCCAGGGCCTCGGCCAGGCCGACGTGCCGGGAGCCGCCGCCGCAGAGCAGCAGGGCATCGATGTCCGGGGCGCCGGACTCCTGGGCGGCCAGCAGGGTGGCGCGCACCGAGCGGATCCAGTCCAGGGGCGGCGGGGGATCGGGCAGCTCCTGGCTGTCGGGGCCGAACTCGGGCTCCGGGAAGTCGGCGGCGCCGCCTTCGATGGCGCGCACCCAGCGGGCCGCGCCGCCCTGGGCCACGCAGACCAGCGTGCGCTCCGAGCCGATGTCCAGGATGGCCACGCACTCGTCGCTGGCGGGCACCAGGCGGGCGAGCTCCAGGGCGTCGATGCTCAGGTGCTTTGGATCCGCGCCGGCCTCGGCCAGGGTCAGCAGATCGGCGGCGACGGTGTCCCGGGGGACCATGGCGGTCAGGACCCGGGAGCCGTCGCCGTGGGGCTCCAGGACCTGGTAGTCCAGGATCACGTCTTCCAGGTCCCAGGGAACGTAGTTCTCCACCTCGAAGTCGATGGTCTGCTCGATGCGCTTGGGGTCGCTGAAGGGCAGGTCGATGATCCAGGTGCTGGCCTTCTCCGCCGAGACCGCGGCCACCACGATGGCCTGGGGCTGCCCGATGGTCTGCAGCATGGTCCGCACGGCGTCCGACTTCGCCCGGCGCACGGCGCGCACGGCGGCGGTCACGGTCGGGTCCACCGGGGCGGGCAGGGGCGAGCCCTCGTCGCCCTCCTCGTCGTCGCCGTCAGCGTCTTCGCCCGGGTCGTCGTCGTAGCCGTCGTCGCCGGGATCCGGGGCGCGCTCGGCCACGGGGGACATCCCCGCCATGGGCTGGGTGTCCTCCGTCAGGACCTCCGCCTCGGCGATGTCCAGGGAGAGGAAGTCCTCGATCTCGTAGCCGCGCAGGGTGCCCTTGAGCACCGCGGCCTTGACCGATCCGGTGCCCACATCGAGCCCGATCACATACGAAGGCATGTCTAGTACTCCTTCCACTGGAGGTATCGCACGCGGCTCTTGTTGACGCGCACGATGGTCTCGATGGTTCGCACCGAGTCGTTGACGTAGCCCGTGGAGCTCACGCGGAAGCGCTTGCTGTCCACTGCGACCATTCCTTCGAGCAGCCTGTCGCCCCCTGGCACAAAGGTCAGGGTGGCGCCGCCGTTGAGCTGACCGAAGACCTGCTGCACCCGGGGCGCGAACTGGTTGGCCTTCTTGATCGGCCCGCCCAGCAGCGGGTTCTTCATGCTCATGTTCACGCCCTGCACCAGCTGGTCCAGCTGTTGGGGCTGAATGAAGGCGGGGTCGATGACGGCGCGGATCACGGCCCGCAGCATGTGCGGGGTGGCCGAGTTCACGTTGATCTTGCCGTCGTTGCCGCCGTGGATCGTCAGCGAGTCGCCGAACGTCTCCCAGACCTCGTCGGTGACGCCGGCCACCAGGCGGGCCTCCCCCACGGTGTCGAAGGCCTTGTTCTTGGCGCGGTAGCGGGGCTCGTAGTCCGAGTACTGCCCGTCCTCGTCGCCGCCCCAGAAGCCGCTGCGCTCGCTGTCCGGATCCACCCAGTCCTTGAAGTTGCCGATGAGCTCCCAGCGGTCGATCTTCAGCCGCTCTTCGAAGATCGGATCGTACTCCGGCGGCGCCATCAGGCCGAAGAGCAGCTGGCCGATGGGGTGCTGGTCGACCGTGCGGCTCAGCCAGCTCTTGTTGCCGAAGCCGTTGAGGTTGATGCGCGCCGACTCGTCCGAGCACTCCACCTTGAAGTCGCCCTCGAAGTCGAGCAGGCCGCGCCGGGGCGGGCCGCCATCGTCCCCCTCGGTCTCGTCGATGAACCCGCGCGATCCCTCGCCATCACCATCGCCGGGGCCGTCGCCGGAGAAGAGGTCGCTGAGGCCCGCCTGCTCCTCGTCGTCCAGGCTGCCGCCGGCGCCCACCAGGTACTTGAGCATGGCGGTGTCCAGGAACGGCAGGGAGCGGCAGACCATGGCGGCGCCGTCCAACTGGAAGGGCAGCATGGCCAGGAACTGGGCGGCCATCTGGTTGCCGTCGAGCTGGGCGCCGATGATCAGCAGCAGGCCGTACAGGCGGGTGCCGGACTTGGCCAGGTAGTAGGAGCGCACGTCGTCGCGGGCGTGGTAGGCGCCGATGATCTTGGTGCGGGCGGAGTAGTTGAACTCGGCCACGAACGCCGTGATCATCACGATCATCACCAGGGCCAGCAGCAAGGCCATGCCGCGCTCTTCACCGGGGCGTGGGGAGCCCAGGACCGGGGTGCCCAGGGCGCGGCGGATGCGACGCAGCACGCCCTCACCAGCGCGCGGGGCGAAGGCGTCGGGCAGGGAGCCGGGGCGGGGGTGCAGGCGCCTCATCGTTTGGCGATCAGGGTGCGGGTGACGAACGCGGCTTCGCGGCCCTCATCGTCTTCGAGGACCAGCCGGATCTCCACGGCGTGGGGCAGGATCCCCTTGAAGTCGGCGTTCTCCGTGTCCCACTCGTCGACCCACTCCTCCTTCTTCTCGTGGAACCAGCGGAAGTTGAGCTCGCGCACGTTGTGGGCCAGCGCCTGCACGGTGCCGCCGCGCTCGGGGTCGTCGTCGACGTTGCGGGCTTCGCGGTGCATCAGGCTGCGGAAGTTGCCGCCGTGCTTGTCCGGCTCGCTCCAGTAGCCGTACTCGGCGAAGTCGCTGTCTTTCGTGTCGGCGTAGCGCTTCTCGTGGGCGATGGCGACGAAGTAGACCTCGTCCATGGGATCGCGGTCGGTCGCCTTGAACTGGGTGAGGAAGTACTCGGTCTGGTTGCGGCTGAGAAAGGCCTGGCTCAGCTCCTTGCGCATGAGCTCGATGGCGTTGCGGCCCATCTTGGAGAGCTCGGCCCGGGCGGTGGCCTCCGCGGCGACGTCGGTGGTGCCGCTGATGGTGGTGAAGGTGAACACCACGATCACGGCGACGATCGACAGGGCGATCATCAGCTCGATCAACGTCAGGCCGTGTTGGGAGGCGCGGCGCATCAGAATTCCGCGTCCGGGTCGGCGGCTTCGCGGGCAAGCATCTCTTCTTCGGTCATGACCTTGCCGGTGGGGTTCACCAGGTGGGTGTTGACCTCGAAGCAGTCCTCGCGGGGCAGGCCGCTGGCGTCCAGGCCGTCGGGCCAGCAGACGCGCACGCGGGCTTCGCGCAGGAACTTGCTCATGTACTCGCCGAAGAAGGCCAGGTCGATGCCCATGGACTCCATGGTCAGCAGGTCGTTCTGGGGGGCTTCGCCGTCGGCCACCGCGCCTTCGGCCATGCCCATGAGGTTGGAGAGGTTGGGGACCTCCAGGTCGACCTTCTCGACCTCGTACTCCCAGCGCCAGTCCTCGAAGTGGTTGTCGTAGCGCTGGTCGGTGAAGGTGCCGGTCTCACGGACCTCGAGCTCGCCGAAGCCCTCCTTCTGCATCCGGATCTCCAGATCGACCATGACGTCGCGGGCGAGCAGGGCGGCGGTGTTGAGGTTGTTGGCCTTGGACTCCTGGCTGATGGCGAAGGCCTGCGACTCCACGACGATGATCAGGGCGGTGCTGACCAGGAGGAGGGCGATCAGGCATTCGAGGAGGGTGAAGCCCTTCATCGCTGCTCCCGATCGGAGATGTCCGGCAGGTCTTCCATCCCCTTCTTGACCAGCACCCGCCCCGTCAGGGGCTCCACCGTGATCGTGGTCATGTCGTCGCCCGTCTCATCCGACAGGTAGATGACCGTGTCCTCCATGTATCCGGCGGGAAAGATGTGGGTGTAGACCACCGTCCACTTCTGGTCGGCCGAGTCCTCGGTCTCCATCGCCTCCCGCTCGTAGGGGTCCATGGGCTTGACGACGTCGTCCGTGGCCGGCGTCCAGACCCCCCAGAAGCGCACGTCCGCCGGCAGCTGCCGCCGCGCGAAGTCGTCCTCCTCCGTGCCCAGAGGGCGGAACTCGTTCGGCGTGTACTCCCCTCCCCGCGCCGACGGGCCCGACGCGCCGCCGAACAGCGACGACATCAGCGCCGCCCCGCCCGCCGCGGCGTCGTCGGTCAGACCCTCGGGCATCAGCTGGCTGAGCATGTCCGTCACCGTGGAGGTCGACTTGCGGCCCTCGGCCTCGTCCGCCACGCGCTGGTCGGAGTCCTTCTTGTCGGCCATGAACTCGTCGAAGGCGTCCTTCTGGGTGCGGTCCTTGAAGATCCGCACGGGGCCGTCGGCCGCCTCCACCCACCAGGTGTTGTGGTCCAGGTCGTAGGCCAGGCGCATGGGCGCGTTGCGCACCACGGCCTCGTCGTTGAGGTAGCGCAGCGTGGCCGCCAGCTCGCGGGAGCTCTTGCGCTGGTCCACGCCCAGCACGCTGTTGATGACCGGGATGAGAACCAACAGCAGCGCGCCGATGATGGACATCGTCACGACAAGCTCAATGAGCGTGAAGCCGCGCTGCTGCAAGGGGTCCTCTACTTTCCGATGACGATGTCCATGTCGGGACCCTCGCCGCCGGGCGCGCCGTCGGCCCCCAGCGAGACGATCTCGAACCGGCCACCACCCCGAGCGGGCTGGAAGTACTGCAGGCTCTGGTCCCAGGGGTCGTTGAGCAGGTCCGCCGTGTCCAGGAAGGCGCCCGGGGTGCGGCCGTTCTTCTTGGGCGGGGGCGTCACCAGGGCCTGCAGGCCCTCCGACGTCGTGGGGTAGCGGCCGTACTCCAGCTTGAAGGCGTCGATGCGGCCCTTGAGGGTCTCCATCTGCGTGCTGGCGATCTTGACCTTCTGCTCCTCGGACATGCCGAAGAAGTTGGCGGCCAACACCGCGGTCAGCAGACCGATCAGCGTCAACACCACCATGATCTCGATGAGGGTCATGCCGGCCTGGCGGTTGCCCTGCCGCAGCAGGGTCTTTCGAAGGATTTCGCGCTTCATCTCACCTCTCCAATCCGGCGCGTCAGCCGCCGGCGATCTGGTTCATCTGCATCATGGGGAGCAGCACCGCCAACGCGATCACGAAGACGATCCCGCCCATGAACAGGATCATCAGCGGCTCGAGCAACGCCGTCAGCGTCTCCACCCGCCGGTTCACCTGCGATTCGTAGGTCTTGCTGACCCGCTCCAACATCGAGGCCAGCTCGCCCGTGCGCTCCCCGACGGCGATCATGTGCACCACCATCGGCGGGAACTCGCCGCTCTTCTTCAGGGGCTGGTGCACGGCCGCGCCCTCGCGCACCGCCTCCTGCGCGTCGGCCACCGCGTTGGACAGCACCACGTTGGTCAGCACGTTCTTGACGATGCCCAGCGCGTTGAGCAGCGGCACCCCCGACGCCATCAGCGTGGCCAGGGTCGAGGCGAAGCGGGCGATGCTCACCAGGCGGAACATGCTCCCGAAGATCGGCATGGTCAGCATCCACCGATCAACCCGCAGCCGGCCCGATTCCGTCCGGTACCAGCGGCGAAAGCCCCAGGCGAAGATCACCGAGCCGATGATCACCAGGTACCAGTAGCTGGACAGCACGTGGCTGAACCACAGCACGACCTTGGTGATCGTCGGCAGCTCGCTGCCCATGTCCTTGAAGACCTTGGTGATCTTCGGCACCACGTAGGTCAGCAGGAAGCCGATGACGCCCAGGGCCACCAGGAGCATCACCGCCGGGTAGGTCAGCGCCGCGCCCACCTTGCCCCGGAGCTCCACCTGGGCCTCGGTGTAGTCGGCCAGCCGCTCCAACACGGACTCCAGGGCGCCCGCCTGCTCGCCCGCGCGCACCATGTTGACGAACAGGTTGCTGAAGACGCGGGGGTAGTCGCCCAGGGCCTTGCCCAGGCTGCTGCCCTCGTTCACCTTCGTCTTGATCTCCCGCAGGATGATGCGGAAGTTCTCCTTCTCCACCTGCTCGCTCAGCGCCGCCAGGGACTCCACCAGGGGGATGCCCGCGCCCAGCAGCGCCGACAGCTGCCGGGTGGCGTTGGCCACGTCGCCCACGCCGATGGTCTGGAAGTACTTGCCGACGTCGATCTCGATGTTGGCGATGCCGCCGATGCTGGCCTTCGATTTCGGCTTGCCCCCGCCTGCGGTTCGCACCGTGCCGCCGGCCTTGCCCTCGACGATGTCGGTGACGAAGGTGCCCTCACGGCGCAGCTTCTGGCGCGCAGCCTTGGGGCTGTCTGCGTCCACCAGGCCTTGGGTCTTCTTGCCCCGGGCATCCATGCCCTTGTATTCGTAGACCGCCATGGTGGTGTGGCGCGATCGCTAGGCGATCTGCGCATCCTCCATCAGCCCGACGTCGTCGTCGGACGTGATCCGCATGACCTCTTCGAGGGACGTCTCGCCCAACATCACCTTGCGGATGCCGTCGTGGCGCAGCGTCACCATGCCGTCCTTGACGGCCTGGTCGCGGATGACCGTGGAGCTGAGGTTGCGCACCACCATGGCGCGCACGCCCTCGGTGACCGTCAGCAGCTCGTAGATGCCCGTCCGGCCCTTGTAGCCGGTGTTCAGGCAGAGCTCGCAGCCGCCGGTGTGGGGGCGGAAGATCTGGCCGGGGACCGTGTCCGGGTCGATGCCCAGCTCCTGCAGCTCCCCGCCGTGGGGGCGGTAGGCCTCCTTGCAGGCGGGGCAGAGCCGACGCACCAGGCGCTGGGCCATGATCCCCGTCAGCGAGCTGGCCACCAGGAAGGGCTCCACGCCCATGTCCACCAGCCGGTTGACCGCCGTGGCGGCGTCGTTGGTGTGCAGGGTGCTGAGCACCAGGTGGCCGGTCAGGGAGGCCTGGATGGCGATCTCCGCCGTCTCCTTGTCCCGGATCTCGCCCACCAGGATCACGTCGGGGTCCTGCCGCAGGTAGGCGCGCAGGCCGCTGGCGAAGGTCAGGTTGATCTTGGGGTTCACGGCCATCTGGCCGATCCCCTTCATCTGGTACTCGATGGGGTCTTCGACCGTCAGGATGTTGATGTCCGGGCGGTTGATCGTGGTCAGGGACGCGTACAGCGTGGTCGTCTTGCCCGATCCGGTGGGCCCGGTGACCAGGAGGATCCCGTGCGGGCGCACGATCATGTCGCCCCACAGCTTCTGCACCGGGCGCGCCATGCCGATCTGGTCCAGGCCCAGCAGCCCCGTGCTGCGGTCCTGCAGGCGCAGCACGATGCGCTCGCCGTGGGCGACGGGCACGGTCGAGACGCGGATGTCGACGTCGCGGCCGGCCACCTTGATGCGGATGCGGCCGTCCTGGGGCAGCCGCCGCTCGGCGATGTCCAGCTGCGCCATGACCTTGACGCGGGAGCTGATCGCCGCCTGCAGGCGCTTGGGGACCTCCACCTTGTTGTAGAGGATGCCGTCGATGCGGAAGCGCACGGCGAGGGTGCGCTCGAAGGGCTCGAAGTGGATGTCCGAGACCCGCTCCTTGAGCGCCTCGGTCAGCAGCGAGTTCACGAAGCGGATGATCGGCGCCTCGTCGTCGCTGTCGACGATGTCCTCGATCTCCTCGATGCCCGTGGACTCGCCGGCGTGCTCGTCCATCTCCTCGATGACCTGGCCGGCCGAGCGGGCCAGGCGGTCGTAGACGCGGTTGATGGCCTCGGTGATCGCGTCCGGCGGCGCGATGAAGGGCACGATCCGCGCCTCCAGCAGCACCCGCAGGTCGTCCAGGGGCGCCGTCAGGAAGGGGTCGGCGATGGCCGCGGCCACGGCGCCGTCGTCCGTGGGCCACAGCAGCATGACCTTGTGGCCCTTGGCGAAGCCGATGGGCAGGTCCCGGTACAGCGCCAGGTCCACCGAGTCGATGGGGATGCGGGCCAGCGTCTTCATGCCGGTCTGCTCGGCCAGGGCCTCCACCACGTCCCCGGGCTGCACCAGGCCCAGCTTGGCCAGGGCCTCGCCGATGCGCAGCTCGTGCTTGCCTGCGTAGTCCAGCCCGGAGTCCACGCCGTCGGGCGCGACCTTGCCTGCGTCCAGCAGGATCTCTCCGAGTCGGCGCTTGCGGATCCCCATCAGTAGTCGCCGTCCTCGTCGTCCCCGACGGGCTCCGGGGCCTCCGCGGGATCGTCGGGGGAGGGCTCCTCGTCGTCGTCGATGGCGCGCTCGTCGTCGTCCGCGGCGGCCTCGTCCACGGGCTCGCGCTCGCCGGAGTCGTACACGCCCTCCTCGCCGTCGGGGGTGATCAGCAGGCCCTCGCCCTCGTAGGCGTCCAAGGCGTCCATCAGCTCCTCGTCGCCGGCCTTGTCCTCGGGCTCGGGCTCCACGGGCTGGTCGAAGCGCAGCATGAGCTCGCGGGCCTTGGGCACGCGGTCGGAGTAGACCGAGGGGGTCTCGGGCAGGTTCATGGAGTAGCGGACCAGCTCGTTGAGCTCGGCCAGCTGCTCCTGGGGGGTCTTGCCGTAGAAGCGGCGCATGAACTCCTGCCGCTGCAGCATCTTGATGCGGTAGACCTCCTGCAGGTCCTCGGGGCCGTCGA
>CALCXL010000640.1 GCA_937907595.1 uncultured Pseudomonadota bacterium | reverse complement strand
GGTCGAGACCGACCGCCGCGACGATCTGCCCCTGGAATCGGGCTGTCTGGTGCAGGACGATCGGCGCAACTACGGCGGCACGGACCTGGCGATCTATCGACGGAGGACGGAATGACCGACCGACTGGCCCTCTACCCGGGCTCGTTCGACCCCATGACCCTGGGGCACGTCAACATCATCGACCGCTCCCTGGTGCACTTCGACCAGGTGCTGGTGGCGATCATGAACAACCCTGCCAAGGTCGGCATGTTCTCCCCCGAGGAGCGCGCAGACCTGGTCCGGGCCGTCTACGACGGCAACCCTCGAGTGACGGTCGAAGTGTTCGACGGCCTGCTGGTCGACTTCGCCCGGGAGCGGAACGCCACCGCGGTGGTCCGAGGCCTGCGCGCGGTCCAGGACTTCGAGTACGAGTTTCAGATGACCATGATGAATCGCCGCCTGGCCCCCGAGCTGGACACGCTGTTCATGATGACCGACGCCGAACACTTCTACGTCGCGTCGCGGCTGGTCAAGGAGGTGGCGCGCTTCGGCGGCGACTTCGATGGACTGGTCCCCGATGTCGTCGCCACGGCCATGCGCGCCAAGCTCGCAGCGAAAGACTGAACCATGAAGCTCTCCGACCGCGTGAACGCCATCGAGCCCTCCGCCACCTTCGCCATCAAGGCGGCCGCCGCCGCGCTCAAGTCCCAGGGGCGCGACGTCGTCGATCTGTCGGCCGGCGAGCCCGACGGCGCCCCCCCCGACGGCGTGGTGGAGGCCGCCGTTCAGTCGCTGCAGAACGCCGAGCACAAGTACGCGCCCGTCGCCGGAGTCCCGGAGCTGCGCCAGGCGATCGCCGACAGCTACCGCGAGCAGCACGGCCTGGACTACGGGCCCGCCAACGTCCTGGTGACCTTCGGCGGCAAGCAGGCGCTGCACACCCTGGCGCTGACCCTCTGGAACCCCGGGGACGAGGTCATCGTCTTCTCGCCCTACTGGGTCTCCTACCTGCCGCAGCTCGAGCTCGCCGAGGCGACGGTGGTGGTGGTGGCCACGGACCCCGAGCAGGGCTTCCAGCCGGACCCCGCGCGCGTCGCGGCCGCGATCACGCCCCGCACCCGCGGCATCGTGCTCAACAGCCCCAGCAACCCCACGGGCGCGGTCGTCGAACGATCGCGGCTGGAGGCGATCCTCGACCTCGCCCGCGAGCACGACCTCATCGTGATCTCCGACGAGATCTACGCCGCCATCACCTACGACGGCGCCGAGTCCACCTGCGTGCCCACGCTCTCGGCCGACGCCTTCGCCCGCACGATCATGGTCGACGCCGTCAGCAAGACCTACGCCATGACGGGCTGGCGGGTCGGCTGGATGGTGGGCCCCAAGGACGTCATCGCCGCCGCCGGCACCCTGCAGGGCCACAGCACCTCGGGGGTCTGCCGCGTGAACCAGGCCGGCGCCGTGGCCGCGGTGCGCGCTGACCGCAGCTTCTTCAAGCCCGTGCTGGCCGCCCTGCACGCCCGCCGCGATCTCTGCGTGGAGGCGCTGTCCGCGGTGCCCGGCATCGACCTCGGCCCGGTGCCCCAGGGCGCCTTCTACGTCTTCCCGCGGGTGGACGGCCTCTTCGGCAAGACCAGCCCGGGCGGGCGCCTCCTGGACAGCGCGATGTCGGTGGCCGACTTCCTCATCCACGAGGGCGGCGTGGCCGTCGTTCCGGGGGAAGCCTTCGGAGAGGCCCGCTGCGTGCGGATCTCCTACGCCATCGCCCGGGACCAGCTCGTCAGCGGCCTCGAGCGCATCGCCGCGGCGGTCGCGACCCTCGTCTGAGCTCGTCGTAAGGCCTTTGAGCCGGCCCCCTGGCCCCTGAGCGCGCCCCCTGGAGCTGCTGCCCGTTGGGCCCACCCCGGATTTCAGCCTGCTGAGCGCACCTGCGTGCGTTCGGCGCCGTTCTGCGGCCTCGTTTCGGGGGTGGCGGCGATCCCGTTGCCGATCGGGGCCGGAACCGCACCGTGCAGGGGTCGCGCGGCGATCGCCTTCGCGTCGTACAGCTTGTGCATCATGTTTGCACGGCCTTCTGGGGCGCCCTTGAGCGCTGTGCAGACACTGTGCAATCGACCCAACTGAAGCCGCAGGGCCGACTTGGGTGGATCGGTAGGGATCGCGAAGGCCAGGCACCGCACCACGGCCCGCCTGGCCGGGGCAGCCCGCCAGCCCGCCGCCCCGATGGGACGGGCCGACGCAGTCCGCCCCAGAACCGCGAAACCCGCCCCCGCTCCGGGGAGCAGAAGGCGGGTCTCAGGGGGTTCGTGGGCCAGGGGGCGACCGGATGAGGCCCAGGCGGCCTCGCGGGGCTCCCGCTCAGGCGTCCAGGCGGCCGTGAGCTCGGCGTGAGCGTCGCCGACCGAGCTTCTGTCCGGCGTCGCGGATCTGGCGCACGGTCCAGCCTTCGCGGATGGCGGCGTCCGGGTCGATGCCCGCCTTCAGGATCTCTTCGGCCTTGAAGATGGACAGGCGCCCGGCCTCGATGGCCTCCCGCACCGCAGGGTGCTGCGCAACCCGCAAGTATCGCTGAAGGGTCCGCTTGCGACGGCCCGTGATCTGCTCGATTTCCTTGAGGGCGACCTGGTCCTCATGCAGCCTCAGGGTCGACTGCAGGCGGCGCAGCGTCGTGGCCTCCGCGCCCCGCTCCCGCGGCGCCTCCATGAGCTTCATGCGCTGGCAGTCCTCGTCCCCGAGGGCGCGCCAGACGATCGCCGGCACCGAGCGCAGGCGCAGGTTGCGGGCGGCCGTGAGCCGACGGAAGCCGTCGACCACCTGGTAGCTGCCATCGGCCTGCTCACGCAGCACGAGGGGACGGCGAATGCCCTCCACCTTGATGCTCCGCACCAGCGACTCCGGCGGGATCGCGTTGTCCTCGGACCAGGTGCGGTCGCGCCAGTCGATGCGTCCGACGGAGATCGACTCCACCAGGTCACGAGCCGCGTCCTCGCGGTCGAAGTGCTCGTCGTTGGCGCGGCCGGTGCCCATGAGGTCCAGCAGGCTGGCCTGGCCGACGGGCTCGTCGTGCACCGGCCGATCCGGCACCGCAAGCAGCTCCGGCTCCATCATCAGGACCCCGTCGGCGAGCTCCCAGTGCATCTTCGTGCTGGTCTCCTGACGGAAGGGAAAGGTCCGCGGAAGCACGATGCGATCCTGCGATCCCAGGCGCAGGCGGGTGCCGCCGCGCACCACCGCAAGGAACGGGTGCTCCTTGTCGGGGAACCAGTTCGCCATCTGCTCGGAGACCTGCTGGTACCGCTCCCAGGCCGGCACCGAGAAGCCGTAGAGGCGCTGGCTGGCCGCGGCCAGGACCATGTAGTCGCCCCGCTCGATCCCGTGCTGGTGCAGGAACTCTGCGGGGATGCTCAGTCGGCGTTCCTTGGCGATGAACTTCACTCGCCGCGTCAGCTTGCCCATGGGGGGCCTCCTCCTGACCTGTGGGCAGAGTGGCGCCCTAGGTCGGATATCACGCTATGCCGCGTGGTAATTCGTGTCAACCCACAAGCAACTTGCCGGAGGTTTGAAGGGGGCCTTGATGTGGCCATGGTAGAAGCTTGAGGGCTGCATAAGACGTCGGTATT
>CALCXL010000639.1 GCA_937907595.1 uncultured Pseudomonadota bacterium | reverse complement strand
GATGAGGACCTGACCGGTGCCGGGCGCGCGCGGGTGCCCCAAATCCTCCAGGTCGATGGCGGCCTCGTCGGCGCTGCGGAACATCTCGATCTTGAACTCGCCGCCGAAGTAGAGCCGCCCCTCCGCGGACGTCAGCATGACGGTCGGCACCCAACCCTCCCGGGTCACGCGCAGCGCCGGGGTGGCCTCGTCCCGCAGCTCCACCAGGAACACGCCGTCGGCGCCGGTGACGATGGGAGGAGCGGGGGTCTGCACGCCGTGCTCGACCACCGAGAAGCCGACAAGGGGGGAGATGTCGGCCCCGTCCACCACCGTGCCCCGGATGCGGCCGCCCGTCAGGAAGTCCGCGGCGCCGTCGGGCAGCGCCTGGCCGCCCTCGTCGTGACCACCGGCGACGCCATCGCCTCGAGCGACCTCTTCGTGGCCCGAGGCAGCAGGCGGCGCCGGATCCCGGGGGTCTGCCGGGCCGTCGGGCGCCGCGCTTCCACAGGCGGAGAGCCACAGGGCGAGCGCCATCACTGCGTCGATCTTCGTGCCAGGCCGCATGGTCGGTACCGTAGCACGGTGCCCCGAGCGACCGTCACGGCCCTGGCAGCCCTCGTCCTGGGCGCGGCCCTGGGCTGGTTGGCCCGCGGTCAGCGGCCGCCCGCGTCGGTCCCCTCCCCCGTGGACGTCGCGGTGCTCACACCCGAGGATCTGGACCGCCTGTGCGGGGACGGTGGCGTGGTCGCCGGCGACCTGCTCCTGGTCTCGACGTCGCTGACGGGAGACGTGGCCGTCCCCTGCCTGCGGGAGGTGGGCGGCACCCTGCGGTTGGCCAGCAACCCCGAGCTCTCCTCCCTGCGCCTGCCCGCCCTCCGCACGGTGGGCGACAGCCTGGAGATCCAGGACAACCCCGCCTTGCTGCGGGTGGAGCTCCGGGGGCTGGACTCCGTCGACAGCGCCTTTGCGGTGTCCGGGAACCCGGCGCTGCGCGCGCTGGTGGCGCCCCGGCTGGAGCGCGTCGGGCGCTTCGTGGAGATCTACCCGAACACCGCCCTGAACGACCTGGACCTGCCGGCGCTGCGCTTCGTGGGCGGGGCGCTGACGGTGGAGGGGAACGACGCCCTCAGCGAGCTCTTGCTGCCTTCCCTGGAGGAGATCGGCGGGGGGTTCAGCGTCGACAGCAACGCCGCGCTCGAGGCGATGGGCGTCCCGGCGCTGTGGACCGTGGGCGGCTTCTTCGACGCGGAGGCCAACCCGCGGCTCGGCGCCGTCGACCTGCCCTCGCTCAGGGACGTGCGCGGCGACTTCGAGGTGCGGGAGAACCCGCTGCTTCGCTCCGTCGACGCCCCCCGCCTGCGCGAGATCGGGGGACCGCTCTGGTTCCTGGACAACCAAATCCTCTCGGACCTCCTGCTCCCGGGCCTTGAGGTGATCGGCGGAGGGCTGGAGCTGCGTCGCAATCCGGGGCTTGAACGGGTCGATCTGGGGTCGCTGCGCTCCCTGGGCGGCGAGCTCCGCATCGCGGGGGACGGCGCGCAACCCGACGAGCGCGACCGCCTGCGCCGGGACCTCCCGGGCCCCGGCCCGTCTCCACGGGCCACGCAAAATCATCAATAAATATAGTTGCTTGTGAGACTGGCCCGCCCGAAGCGCCGGACGTCGCCTCGCTGGTGAAGATCTCTTGAATCTCCCGGACGCCGCTCCTGGGCGGATTTCGGAGTGAGGTGGGAAACCCTGGTTTCGTGCTCAGGCGTCGGTCTGTGTGCGGTCGCGATCGTGTGCTTCGCGCCGAGCTTCGAGCGGCTGCGAGCGGACGGCCGTCTCAGCGACGCCCCCCCCTGGATGGCCGTCAGGAGAAGCGGCCCATCTTCAGTTGGGGAGGCCCGAAGAGGGTGGCCTCGGTGCCGGCGACCGGGCGGCCACCCCCTCCGGCGCCCCCGAGGGCGACGCCCCCCCTCCTCCCAGAAGCCCCCGCAACCGTCTCTCCACGCCCCCTGAGCATCGCCGCGGACGCAGACGCGCGCGGCGTCCGGCAGGCCCCGCTCTACGTGGAGGGCTACGCGGCGACGGACCTGGACGAGCGCGGCGTGCCGTGGCTCGGCGCCCTGCCCCGCTGGCGCTGGACCCACCCCGGTCGGTCCCGGGCGTGGCCTGAGGAGGCGATGGTCCCGGTCCCCCCGGGGGCGAACACGGTGGCGGTGGCCTGCATCGACGTCGACCAGGATCGGCGCATGGACGCCGGGGATCGTCACTCCGCGGCCTGGTCGCCGGCCCCGGGAGCCTCGGTACGCAGCGCGGCGCGGCGGATCCTCATCGACCGCGTCCTGCACGATCGGTCGACCCCACCGGGACCGGGGGGCGAGGTGGTCGGCTCCTTCGCTGGACGCTGAGGATGGGTGCACCCACCGATTCACGGCCCGCGCTCGACGAGCCCTGCCACCCGACGGCGTCGCAATCAGGCCTGTCCGGGCCACCGGCGCCAGGTCGCCGCGCACCCCGCGCCACGCCCTCCCGCCGCCCTTCGGGCGTCCTTCCCGTCACGCAGTCCGGGGGCGGGCTCCGGTCGGAGTTGACAGATTGCGCCTTGTGCGACCCATCCTCCGCGCGATCGGGCCCCGTCCCCAGGCTCCACCGGTGAGTCACGCTGGGCCGGGGAGGGTGCCATCGGCCAGCCCCCTCGAAGCTTGGGCGGGCCCCGGGGCGATGCTACCGTTCGATGCCTCCCCGATCCTGTAGGACGCCTGCTCGACGACATCCGCGCCGCCGCCTGCCGCTCGTTCAGGCTCCTGCCGAGCGTCTGCGCCCTCGGCATCCTCGGAGGCTGCTCCGGGCCCACAGCGGCCCCGGACTTCGACGGTGACGGCTGGCAGGATCTGCTGGACTGCCTGCCCGAGTCCGCCGACAGCTGGCCGGGCGCCCCGGACCCCTACGGAGACGGCATCGACCAGGACTGCGACGGCGCCGACGGGGCCGACGCGGACGGCGACGGTGCCCCCCAGCCGGGCGAGGGTGTGGCCCCGGAGGACGCCGACTGCAACGACGACGACGCGGACGTGCATCCCGGTGCCGAGGACGCGTGGGGCGATCAGGTCGACCAGGACTGCGACGGCACCGACGGCCTCGCCACCCCCACGGTGGCCATCTTCCCCGCCGCCCCCCGCACCGCCGACGATCTCTTCCTTCACGTCGTCAGCGACGCGGTGAGCTGGCAGGCGACGTGGTCGGTGGACGGCGCGCCGGCGCCGGAGTGGGCGGGTCAGTCGGTGATCCCGGCCGCTGCCACCGCCCGCGGGCAGACCTGGGCGGTGGAGGTGGCCGTGCCCCGCCCCAGCGGCCTCGCGCCGGTGGTGGGGGCCGCGTCGGCGACCGTCCTCAACAGCCCGCCGACCCTGACGGTGCTCAGCCGGCTGCCCCTGGTGGCGCGGGAGGGCGACGTGCTCTCCGCGGGGGTCGCCACGAGCGCTCCCGACGGCGACCCCGTGTCGGTGTCCGCGCTGTGGTCGGTGGACGGGGCTCCGCTCGCCACCGAGGCCCTGGACCTGGGCTCCGACGAGTTCGACGCGGGGGACGTGGTCTCCCTCTCCCTGATCGCGAGCGACGACGCCGACGCGGCCGAGCCGGTGGCGGCCGGGGACACGGTGGTGCTGGGCACCGCGCCCTCCATCGACGGCGCCTCGATCCAGCCGGGCCAGGGCACGGTGGAGACGTCCTTCGTCTGCGTACCGGAGGGCTGGGCGGACCCCGATCCGGCCGACGCCGAGGCCTACTCCTTCGCCTGGTTCGCCGACGGCGCGCCGGTGAGCAGCTCCGACCAGCTCGCCGGCCAGGCGGTGGAGCGGGGAGACCTCATCTGGTGCACGGCGACCCCCGACGACGGCTCGTTGCAGGGCGCTCCCCGCACCAGCGCGCCCGTGCTCGTCGCCAACGCGCCACCCAGCCTCGCCGGAGCCTCCATCCGGGTGGACGGCGGTGAGTGCGGGAGCCCCGCCGCCGCGCCGGTGTCGGGATCGGCCATCGCCCTCTGCATCGTCGGATTCGCCGACGCCGACGCCGATCCCGAGGGCGCGGTGGCCGACTGGTTCGTCGACGGACAGCCCGCCGCGAGCGGCGTCGCCAGCCTGTCGCCGGGGACCTTCGCTCAGGGCGCGTC
>CALCXL010000638.1 GCA_937907595.1 uncultured Pseudomonadota bacterium | reverse complement strand
GGTCCGCCACCGCGTCCCCCGGGCAGCCCGGCCGGCCCTCGGGCCGCCACAGGATCGCCCCCTGCCCGCCCTCGGGATCGTCCACCACCGCCGACGCCCACCAGCGCTGGGGCTCGGCGCAGGCCGGCAGCGCCAGGCCCTGGCCGCGTCCGGTGATCAGCAGATCCAGGCGGCCCGCGCGCTGGGCGGCGCTGGGGGGCGCGTCGGGGATGCAGGCGGCCTCGGGCTCGACCCGACGCCCCCCCTCCAGCAACACCTGCTCCAGCGCGCGCACCTGGAAGCCCACGTGGTCGCCGTCGTCGTGCACCAGGACCCGCTCGGAGAGCAGCGCGGGAGACACCGACTCGCAGCGCTCGATCGCGCCCCAGATCGCCTCACGGAAGGCCTCGCGGGGGGGGCGATCCTCGTCCCGCCGCGACCAGCCCCGCCGCTCCTCGCTGCCCGCAGCCGTCAGCCCCCGCGCGAAGGTCCGCGGCAGGTGCTCGCCGCCGTCCTCCAGCAGGACCACCTCGCGGTTGTGTGGCCCCTCGGGCCCCGCGTGGAAGTCCCAGGCCACCAGCAGGCCGATCGCCACCAGGCCCGCCGTCCAGCGCCGCGCGGACACCCGCTCGAAGGCCAGCCCCGCGGCCAGCGCCAGCAACGGCACCGCCGGCAGCAGGAAGCGGTCGTCCCAAACCGGCACCACCAGCAGCAGCACCACAGCCTCCCCCAGCACCACGACGCCAGCCAGGGGGACCAGCCGACGCAGCCCGGACCGGCCCGCCACCAGCAGCGCCAGCAGGGCAACGGCGCCCAGGGGGGAGAGCACCGACGTCGCCAGACGCAGCGGGTAGAAGGCCAGGCCGCGCCAGCCGGCGTCGATCAGCCGCTCGCCCAACCGCCCCAGCACCAGGAGCATCGGGTTCCCGGTGCCCTCCACCGCCCACTGCGAGGGCGCGGTGCCCCCCCAGGTGGCCTGGCTCTGCATGGAGAAGGAGTTGTCGCTGCCCGAGCCCCAGAGAAAGGCACCGCAGAGCAGCACGGCGACCGTGCCCCCGATCGCCGCCTCCAGCGCACGCTCCCGGCCGCTGCGCTTCGCCCCCACCAGGGCCCCCAGCAGCAGCGGCGCCCCCAGGGGCAGCGCGGCCCACTTGATCAACGCCGCCCCCGGCGCCACCACCCCCGCCAGCGCCGGCGCGAGCAGCCGACCCCGCCCCCCCAGGAGCAGCGCCACTGCCCACCACAGCGCCGCGGTCATGGGCAGGTCGTAGTAGTAGCGGGCCGCCGCGCCGTGCAGCGCCGGGATGAGCAGCGTGGCCGTGAAGGCCGCCGACGGTCGACCGCCCAACTCCCGGGCGCAGGAGGCCACCGCGGCGGCCAGCAGCAGCAGCCAGACCCCCGACAAGGCGGTCGCCGCCCCGATCCCGTGCCCCGTCACCGCGCCCGCCGCCAGCGTCAGCAGGTGCAGCAGGGGGGGGAAGGAGCCGTCGGCCTCCACCAGCAGGGCCAGGGGGTTGAGGCTGTCGGCGCCCCGGAGCATGGCCAGCAGCCGCAGCCGCGCAAAGTGCTCGATGTGCTGCGCGCCGTCCGAGCCGTAGGGCTGCACCCCGCTGACGTGCAGCCGCCACGCCAAGAGCGCGGCCACGGCCACGCCGACCCCCGTTGCCACCCGCCAGCCGCTGCGATCCACGCCGCAGGATCGCCGCCCGGACCGATCGCCGCCAGCCACAGCACGAGATGCCGCCCGATCCGGGCCGGGAGGTCTCAAGGGAGCGGCGCGCACGAACGCCGGTGATCGCGATCGCGTGGATTTTTCTTTGACTCCGTCCCCGCGCCTCCGCTATGCGGGCAAGTGCAGGTCCCGGATCGCACGAAGCGCCGGCGCCCCCGCGAGAGGCCGCACCCCATGAACAAGCACCTGAAGCTCCTCCTCCTCGCCCTCGGCTCGTGGACGCTGCTCATGGGCGCCGAGTGCGAGCCCCCGGCCGACGACGACGACACCGCAGCGGACGACGACGACGCCGCGGACGACGACGACGACGTGGTGGGCGACGACGACGACGACGACGACGACGCGACGCCGGTGGGCAGCACCACCATCAGCGGCAAAATGATCGCCCTGGACCGCGAGTCGGGGGCCACCCTCAGCGCCAGCCAGTACAGCGGCCGCGCGGGCGGAATCATCCTCTACGTCCTGCCCGACGCCAACGACCTCAGCGTCGTGTTCGGCAAGATGACCATGGCCAGCCCCGGCGCATACAGCGTCACCATCGACAACTACCTCGGCCCCGTCGATGTGCTGGCGGTGGCGGACGAGGACAAGAACTTCATCATCGACAGCAGCGATGTGGCCCGGCAGCACGCCTTCAACCCCTTGGCGGCCACCGGCGGCGACAGCAGCATCGACGACGTCAACGTCTACGTCGACCTTGGGCGCCACGACGGGGGCGACACCTGGGGCGACGACGACGACGACGACGGCGACTGCGCCGCTACCCGTTTCGCGGGGGACGTGATCATCACCGGCTACGCCGACGGCCCGGTGGTCATCACCACCAACTCGGCCAACCTGAGCGTGGGGCCGCGGGAGTTCGCCCCCTTGCCCGGCGCGCAGAACTGGTCGCTGAGCGAGTGCAACGAGCACGGCACCACGTCGATCCTGGGCGCGCTGGACGCCGACCTCAACGGCTTCTGGGAGCCCAGCGATCCCTGGGGAGACGCCCCGGCCAACCCCTACGTCCTCGGCCTGGGCGACGTGCCCGGCGTGACGGTCAGCATCCCCTCCCGCGATCCGATCACGCCGCCGGCCCCCGTGGAGTACGTCGCCATCACCGGCACGGTCACCTACGACGACTTCCTCACCGGCAACATCGTGGTCAGCGCCACCGCCGTGTACACCGGCGGGCAGATCTACAGCCAGCAGACCATCGCCGCCCCCGGCCCCTTCGCCCTGGTGGTGCCCGGCGGCGCCGAGGACGTGCTGATCTGGGCCGTCCTCGACGACGACAGCGACGGCGACTTCGACGTCAACGTGGACCCCTGGGACAGCTTTGGCCCCCTCGCCGTGGGCCCGGGAGTCTCCGGGGTGAACCTGGTGCTCGCCTCGGTGCCCCCCGCCCCCGGCACCATCTCCGGCACCGTGGAGTTTGCCGGCGCCGTGGCCGCCGCGGACTGCTCCTCGGTGGCCCTCTTCGACTCGGATCCCACCAACCCGACCACGCCGACCTTCGACTTCGTCGGCCCCACCATGGCGCCCAGCTACCCGCAGACCTTCGAGTTCACGAACGTGCCGCCCGACCAGTACTGGGTGGGCACCTTCCTGGACCAGAACTGCGACAGCACCTCGGGCCCCCAGGCCGGCGAGCCCAGCGGCCGCATGACCTGGCCGATCCAGCTGCCCGACGGCGGCGCGATCACCGGCCTGCTCCTCGTGATGGAAGAGTAGGCCGACCGACCCTCCGCCCCCGGCCTCCCGCCGGAGCACGCCCCCGCGCTCGCGCGGCCCACCCGGATCCCCGCTCCCACGACGGGCCCCGGAGCCGGTGAGCACCAGTCCCCCCTCCCGCGTTCCGTTCCTCCGCCTGGCGCTCACGCTGCCGGTGCTGGTGGGCGCCCTGTGGTTGGTCTTCGCGCGCACCGACCCCAGCGCCGTGCTGCAGACCTGGACCGGCGTCGACCTGCCCTGGCTGCTGGCCTCGCTGGCGGTGATGACGGCGCTGATCTTCCTGCGGCTGGGACGCTGGGCCCTCCTGGTCCGCGCCGTCGCCGACGTGCCCGCGCCCACGGTCGGCCGCGTGGGCCTGATCGGCTACATGGCCATCGATCTGCTGCCGCTGCGCAGCGGCGAGTTCGTGCGCCCCTTCCTGCTGCAGCGCCAGGGCGCGGTGCCGTTTGGCGCCGGCATGGCCACCTGCGTCGTCGAGCGCGTGATGGACCTGGTCGCCGTGCTCGCCCTCCTGCTCACCACCCTCGCCTTCGCGGATCTCCCCTCCATGGTGGTCACGATCTTCGACCGCCCCGTGGATCTGGCCGTGCAGGGACGCAACGCCGTGCTGGCCGCAGCCCTGGTCTTCGGCCTGCCCGGCGTGCTGCTGGTCCTGGCCGGCGAGCGAGGCGAGTCCACGCTCCGCTTCCTCCTGCGCCCCCTGCCCGCCGCCCTCGGCCGCGCGGTGCTCGGCCTGTCCATCGCCTACCGCGACGCCACCCGCGCCATCGGCCGCCCGCGCCTCCTCCTGCAGACGGGCCTGCTGACGGGCCTGGGCTGGGTGCTCAACGCAGTGGTGCAGTGGGCGCTGATGGAGGCCTTCGGCCTGCACGGCTTTGGCTTCTTCGAGGTGGGCTTCCTGTCCCTGGTGGTCGCCATCTCCCTCATGCTCCCCTCCCCCGCCGCCGGCCTGGGGGTCTTCGAGGCCGGCACGGTGGCGGGCCTGATGATCTTCTCGGTGGAGCCCTCCCTCGCGGCGGGCTTCGCGGTGGCGCTGCACGCCGTGCACGCGGGCGTGATCACGGTCCTGGGACTGCTCGCCCTGGCCGCCGAGGGGCTGCGCTTCTCGGACATGTGGCGCCGAAAAGCGCCCGACGAGATCACGGCTTGAAGCGGATACACTGTCCGCCGCCGACGGTTGGGGGCTGCCGTGGGCGAGCGTGAGCGAGTGCAAGTGTTTGCAAGGGTGCGGGACAGGGGTGTCTCCGTGCGAGGATGCTGGGGGGCATGAGGGATCCGGGGGAGCGACCGAGGAGAGGCTGAGCATGAAGTGGAATACGGCGAGCGTGGGGATCGCGCTCTTGCTGGCGCTCCCCTCCGGGGCCCAGGCGGGCGTGGTGGTGCTGCACGGCCCGGACGTGGACGCCGCCCAGGCCTCCATTCTGGCCAAGGACCAGCTGGGCACGGGCGACCTGCGCGTGGCCGGCCCCCTGAGCGAGTGGATCGGCGTCGAGGGCGGCGCGCCCGTGGTGGTGGGGCTGACGACCCGCACCTGCATCGAGCCCAAGCAGGATCCCCGCGGTCTGGCGGGCTCCCTGCTGCCCCTGCGCGAGCAGATGATGGA
>CALCXL010000637.1 GCA_937907595.1 uncultured Pseudomonadota bacterium | reverse complement strand
GGTCGAGTCCGAGTCGGGGACGGTGTCCAGCCTGGGCTACTGGAACGGCAAGATGGCGTGGGATCGCGCCGACGGGAAGGGCGAGCGACGCCCCGCGCTGTCCTACTCCAACAGCTACAAGTCCTGGCGGATCTGCCGCCTCGATGGGCACCTGGCCTACGACATCACCTGCGAAGACGACCTGCCCCCCAGCGATCGGGAGTGGCACGTCTACAAGAAGGGAGTCGCGCCGGCCCCGTCGGTGGTGCTGCATCACTTCGACCCCCGCGAACCCCTGCCCCGCCCCAACGTGGTGTTCGTGCTCGGTGGGCCCGGCAGCGGCAAGGGCACCATGTGCTCGCTCGCGGAGACCCAGCTGGGCTGGACCCACCTGTCCACGGGGAACCTGCTGCGGGCCGAGCGGGCCGAGGGGGGCGCGACCGCCGCCACCATCGAGCAGTACATCACCGCCGGGGAGCTCGTGCCCAACGAGATCACGGTGACGCTCCTCAAGAAGGCCATGGAGGCGTCCACGCGGCTCACGGGGCGGGTCAACTTCCTGCTGGACGGCTTCCCGCGGTCCCTGGACAACATGGAGGGCTGGTACGAGATCTTTGGGCGCGAGGCGGAGCTGCCCCAGATGCTGCACTTCGAGTGCCCTTACGAGGAGCTGGAGAAGCGCATCCTGGGCCGCGCGAAGTATTCGGGGCGCAGCGACGACAACGTCGAGAGCATGAAGCTGCGGTTCGACACGTTCAAGGCGAAGACGCTGCCCACGCTGGAGCTCTTCAAGAGCAAGAACAAGGTGGTGGAGGTGGACGCGAGCCAGGGCCGCGAAGACGTCTACGCCCTCGTCAAGAGCAGCCTCGCTCCCCACACGGACCCGGAGCTGGCGGCCCGACCCCTGACGGAGCGGTCGGAGATGCAGCTGGGCTTGAGGCCCTACCCCAAGAAGGACCGGGGGACGGCGCGGCCGGCCTGACTGGGGGGTGGGCGCGGCCCTGGCCGTGATGCCGGTGGGAGGCGCTCGGAGGCGTCGCCCACGCAGTGGCTGAGGGCGGCTACGGACCGACGAACACCGGCGACGACCAGGCGAGGTTGCCGTCGTCCAGGCGTGCACGGAGGTACCACCACGCAGGCCCCTCGTCGGGGTCCTCCAGCTCCACCCAGCCGCGCGGCGTGTCCACGGTCGTCCACTCCACGCCGTTCCGGACGATCGTCGCGGACGCCACCCCCTGGGCATCGATCACCCGAAACCGCAGCCGGTGGTTGGGCGCCGCGGGCACCTCGCCGCCCATGACGACGCCATCGACCTCGAACTCCAAGAGGGTCCGCGAGCCGGTGGTCCCGTACACCCGGCGTGACCGCATGGCCTCCTGCAGACCGGCTCGGCTTCGCTCCGTCCAGTAGACCCCGGCCAGCCCGCCCGGCTGCCCACCCCAGCGGGAGTTGCCAGGGCGGCCATCGTGGCTGCCTCCAGCGGCGATGATCCCCAGGCGGTACCCCGCGTTCAGCGCGTCCCGCACGCTCCCCCAGCCCCCGTCGTCGCCCGAGGGCTCATGCCAGGCGGATCGCGGGCAGCTCACGCACTCGCTGGAGCCGTGAGCCGAGTAGATCTGGATCACGTTCCAATTGGGGTGCGCCTTCACCAGGGGAAAGGCGGTGCCCATGGAGGGCGCGATCGAGGAGTGCGTCACGACCTCGACCTGGGGGTTCCCGAGGACGCCCTCGAGGTCCGGGGTGAGCCGCGCCGTGGGGTACCCGATGTCCGTCTCCGCCCAGAGCGTGGTCGCCCCGCCGGTGGCCTGCGCGTCGCGCGGCACGAGCGCGGGATCGAAGAGGTACACGACCTCATTCCCCACTCGATTGATCTGCAGGGCCGGCACGCTGACGAACCACGGCGGGTCGTTCGCAGCCTCTGCGGCGTCCAGTAGTTGGGGCAGCTGCCCCTCGTCCAGCTGCCAGTCGTGGTCCGAGAGGGCGGCGGCGTCCAGCGTTCCAACGTTCCGGGCGTGCTCGTACCACGCTCCGGGCGTGCCCCAGCCATCGCTCAGGCCCGAGTGACCGTTCAGGTCCGCCCAGCCCAGGTCGACTCCACCCGCTTCCACGAGGACCGCGTTGCTCTGCGCCGCCCCCCCGGGCCCCGACACGTCGGCGACCCAGGCGCCCTCGGGAGGCGCAGGGACGACGGCCCGGCCAACGCCTTCACGCGACGGGACCAGCGACACCGGGGCCTTCGGCACGGTGGCGTCGCCGTCGAGGGACCTCCAGCGCACGGTCCACCCGCCGGAGACGTCGCCCACGGGGTTGCCGTACGCGTCCTCACGCCGAACCGTCAGGGCGATCTGAGCTCCGGGCGAGGCGCGGCTGGGCACGACGGCCACGGTGCCGACGGGAGGCCCCGCGGTCACGGGAAGCGACAGCCCGGGGCAGATCCGCCAGAAGTCCTCGTCGCCGTTGGGATCGATGAGGAGCAGCGGTTCGAATCGATCCAGGGGCCGGTTCGGCGCGCGCAGCCCCGGCACGTCCACCTCCACCGAGCGGCCGGCCGCGATGCGAAGGGGCAGCCCGACCTCGACGTACCAGCGGCCGAAGCCGGTCGGTCGCAGCGCGGTCGGAAGCGCGCCCCCCGTGGTGCGGGCCTTGATCTGGGTGACGTTCGGCGGCGCCGGCGGGTAGGGCTGCCCCGGCGCCGTGGAGCGGAGCGCGTAGTACGGGTGCGGGAAGCCCAGCAGCAGGGTGCCCTCCTCTTCGTTCAGCGGAAGCTCGCCCGTGACCTTCAACCGGAGCCGGAACTGCTCGCCCACCGCGGGCACCGGCGGCACCGAGCTCAGCTCGCATTGAAACCGCGGATCGATGGACCCTGGAGGCGAGACGCCCTCGGGTCGCCCCGGCCCGTCCTGGGGGCGACCGAGCCAGAGGAGCGCGACCAGGCCGACGGCGGCGGCAAGCGCGAGCAGCAAGATGCGACGGTTCACATCGGACATCCTGCCGGAGGTGGTGGATCCTGTCGCAGCGGGGGGGGTGGGCGAGAGGCAGGAGGCCGAGGACGGGCCCTCGCGAGGCGACGGCTTGCGGGGGTGCCTGCGGGCGCAGCCCCGCAGGCGGGGGGTGGGTGAGCCGCACATTCAGGCGCGGCTGGGGTGAGGGATGCGGAGGGAGGGGATCGACGGTCCTCTGTTAACGTGAGCGTGAGTGCGTGCCTCGGACGGGAGCGCGGAGGGCCTGACAATGGGCGAGCGAACCCCGGGATCAACCTCACGCCGCGGGT
>CALCXL010000636.1 GCA_937907595.1 uncultured Pseudomonadota bacterium | reverse complement strand
CGAAGCCCGGCTCGCGCCCATCGGCTCCCGCGAGGACGACCCGCCGCCCATCGATGAGGGGCTGCAGGAGTGGTGCGAGGCCGAGGAGCAGCTCACGCCGGGGACGTCCTGGGCGCGGCTGGAGGCCCTGGTGGGGGCGCCGGAGCGGTTGGGCCGGGTGGCGGCGGACCTCCTCGAGCACTGGGACCGCCGGCTGGAGGTCCTGGACGGCAAGGCGATGATCGTCTGCATGTCCCGCCGGATCTGCGTGGATCTGCACGACCAGATCACCCGCTTGCGCCCGTCGTGGCTGGGGGCGGACGACGCGGAAGGCGCGATCAAGGTGGTCATGACGGGCTCGTCGGCAGATCCGGCCGCCTTCGCCCCGCATGTGCGCAGCAGCGCCCGCCAGCGGGACATCGAGCGGCGGTTCAAGGACCCCTCCGACCCGCTCCGCGTGGTGATCGTGCGCGACATGTGGCTCACGGGCTTCGACGTGCCCTGCGCTCACACGCTGTACGTCGACAAGCCCATGCGGGGGCACGGGCTGCTGCAGGCCATCGCGCGGGTGAACCGGCGGTTCGGGGACAAGCCGGGCGGGCTCATCGTGGACTACTTCGGGCTCGCCGATCGGCTGCGCGACGCCCTGCGCAGCGGTGGGGACGGGCTCCCCGCGCCTGGCGTCCCGGTCGAGGCGGCTCGGCGGGCGCTTCAGGAGGGGGTCGAGGTGGTCCGCGACCTGTTCCACGGGTTCGACCACTCAGGCAGCTTCGGCCCGCTGGCCGCCGATCGGTTGGCCGCGATCGCGGGGGGCGTGGACCACATCTGCGCCCTGGACCCCGGCGACCCGGAGGGGGGCCAGAGGCGCTACCTCGAGGCGATGGCGGCGGTCCACCGGGCGGCCGGCATGGCGCTGCACCTCGAAGGGGCGCGGCCCCTGCGCGACGAGGTGGGGTACTTCCAGGCCGTGCGGTGGGCCCTCCTGGAGGTCATGCCGATGGGGCCAGGCCGGTCCGCGCCCGGGCTCGATGCGGCCGTCCGACAGGTCCTGAGCGGGGCCGTCGGTTCGGGGGGCGTGGTCGACGTCCTGGGGGCCGCCGGCATCGGGAGGACGGACTCCGGGCTGGGCTCAGAGGAGTTTCTGGAGACCGTGACGGCGTCGACGCTTCCCCACCTGCAGGTGGAGGTGCTCAAGAAGCTGCTCGTCGACGAGATCAAGGCGCAAGGGGGCCGGAACGTGGTCGTGGCCCGGAGGTTCTCCGAGCGGCTCCGCGGCACGCTGCTGGGGTACCGGCGACGCAGCCTCACGGCGACCCAGGTCCTGTGCGAGCTGGTCGAGTTGGCGAGGGAGCTGCGGGATGCGCCGGGGCGCGGCGAGGCGCTGGCGCTGAGCGGGGACGAGCTGGCCTTCTACGACGCGCTCGCGCAGCCGGGGGATGCGAAGGCGGCGCTGGGTGACGCAGCGCTGGCGGCCCTCGCCCGGGAGCTGCCCGAGACGATCCGGGGCTCCCTGACCATCGACTGGATGCACCGGGAGGCGGTGCGGGCGGACATGCGGCGCAAGGTGAAGCGCCTGCTGCGCAAGCACGGTTACCAGGCGGAGGAGCGGGAGCAGGCGGCTGCCCTGGTGATCGAACAGGCGGAGCGGGTGTGCAGGGACTGGCCAGTCGACGTGCGCGGCCGTCGCCCATGACGGCGACGTGGCCGTCGTGGGGTCATCGCCAGTCGGGCATGGGCGCGGGGAAACTCGCGGGCTCGCCCTCGCAGAACTCGGCGACGCAGCGGAACACCAGGCTGTGGTCGGCCGTGCCGTAGTCGTGGTGGGGGTACCGGCGTGCGTGGTACTGCAAGCCGCCGCTGCCGTTGTTCACTCGGCCGTGGAAGTAGGTATTCACCTGATCGCGAAACGTGCGCATGGTCGCCTGGTCGGGCGCGTGGACCATCGCGCGCCACCGCGGTCCCCCTGGCTGCTCCAACTCCACCAGGCGCACGGCGATGAGCCGCTTCCAGCTCAGCATCTTCTGGTCGCCCCAACCGAGGGTGAGGCGGGGCATGTCCTCGGTGCCCATGGCGTCGCCCTTCTCGCCCGTCGCGAGCTTGATCTCCGAGGGGGTCACGCCGTCGGGCTCCACGAGGTCCTTCCCCCGGGCGCCGGACCGGGTGCCGCGGAGGCCGGTGCAGATGCCGGCCAGGTGCTGCGAGAGGTTGCCGAAGCCGATGTTCCGGGTGGAGGAGGCCATGGCGCAGTAGGGCTGGATGGCTCGGCTGTAGCCGACGATGGAGTCGTCGAAGAAGCGGCGCGCGAAGTCCTGGCGGCTGGCTGCGTCGCTCCAGCGGACGGGGCTGCGGGGGTGGCGGAAGTCGGGGCAGCGGGCGGGGTCGGCGACCTGGAGCAGGAGGTCTTCGCAGTCGGCGACCCGCGGTGGGGCCTCCACCTCCCAATGCAGGAACTCGAAGCCGCCGGGGGCTTCGACGCCGTAGGCCAGGAGGTGGCCCTGGAGCCCGTCGCGCACCGAGTGGGCGCTGTCGGCGTAGAGGGCCTGGCGGGCGTTGTCGGGGTACAGGTAGGGCTGGACCTGGCGCCGCCCGGTGGAGGTCCCGAAGACGCGTCGCAGGTAGGAGGCGTTCTCCTTCGCGGTCATGCGGATCTGGACGATGGCGACCGAGAAGCGGCCCCGCACGTCGTGCTGGTAGAAGACGAGCACGGGCTTCGAGTCGATGATGTGCCCTAGCTGGGCCCGGGTCTTGGCTCCAAAGTTGATGTGCCCGCGCTCCTGGCGGACGCAGACCTCCAGCGTCTGGCCCTCGTGGATGCCGGCGGGGGAGCCGGACAGCTTCAGGAGGGGGGCGCGCCCTGCGTCGCCGGGGACCAGGGCACTCTTGCTGGTGGTCCGCCAGAGGGGCCCGCCGAGGGTTCCGCCGGGCCCGTCCTGCAGGACCTGAACGCTCGACGTGTTGGCGTTGAGCTGGGAGGCGATGTCGGCCAGGTGGAGCTCAGCGGGCAGGTCCGCGAGTTCGATGCCCCAGCCCCGCTCCAGGCGGGTCGCCTCGCCCCGCAGGACGAAGTCGATGTTCGGGTCGAGCCGGTAGCCCTTCTTGACCTCGGTTCCGTCGCACAGGTCGCCGGTGGTGGTCGAGACGCCCTTGCGGAAGGTGCCGGGGACCCCCAGACAGAACGCAGCGACCAGCTCGGCCAGGTATCCGTCGTCGTCGACGTAGGCCGACTGCCAGGTGTGGTCGCGAGCCTGCAGCAGCCGACGTCGCTGGGGGAGGACGACGTCGGTGAACAGCCGCTCCAGGTGCTCCCGCCGCCGCTTGCTGGACTGACGGTCTACGGGACGAGCCATCTCCCTTCCTCCGTTGCGGCCGCTGGGCGCGCTTGGGGTGGCTAGCAGGTGGGGGGGTGTGTGTCGATTTTGGGGGGTGGCTGCGGTGCTGGCAGGAGCCCCTGCAGGGTGAGGCGTTGGGCGGGCGTTCGCCCCCCCGCAGCCCGGATCGACGACCACGCGCCCATGCCTCCCGATCACCTCGGAGGCAGCATGCGACCCAGTCCGTTCTTTGGCGCCCTCTCTCTCATCCTCCTCGTCCTCCCCCGCCCGGCAGCGGCGTGGCAGTCGCTGTGCGGCTCCTGGAGCGGGGACGCCATCTACGACGTCTGCGTGCCGTCGGCGGGCAGCTGCAGCTCGGTGTGGAGTGACCAGGTGCAGTGGAGCATGGCCCGGTGGAACGCCGTTCTCGGCTCGCCCGAGTTCCGGGTCTACACGACCCCGAGCAACTCGCTCGCGCCGGGAAACGGAAGGAACGAGGTGGGGGCCTTGAACCGCGCCACCATCAGCAGCCTGATCCGGTTGATGGGCCTCGATCTCGAGACGCCCGACCACACGACCCTTTCTCGCCGCGGAAAGACTGTCGAAGTGCCGCTCATCGGCCGGAATAACGCGGGGGCGCTCCATCTCGTCATCGATTCGACCGGGTTGAAGATCATCGGCGGTGGCCAGTGGAATGCCAACAAGCACGGCGTCTCGAAGGAACGGCGGCAGTGGCGCAAGCTCCACCTCGGGGTCGACCTGGGCGGCTTCATCGTCGTTTCCAAGCTCACCACCAAGGGCGAGGACGACGGGCGCATCGGCGTTGAACTACTCGACGAGCTGAACGCTCCTGTCGCCTCATTCCGAGCCGATGGCGCCTACGACACACGGCCGATCTACGCTGCTCTCGACCGGGTAGGAACTCCCGAAATCGACATCGCGATCCCTCCCCGGCGGACGGCGTCGTCATCCCCGGGCCCCCGTCGCGGGCACCTGGCAGCAACGGGAGGAAGCGCTACTACGGATCGACGACGTCGGCCGTCGCCAATGGCGCAGGGAATCGGGAGCCCACCAGCAGGCGCGAGGCGAGAACGGGATGTTTCGATACAAGCGCATCCTCGGTGACCGACTACGGTCTCGAACCCCCGAGGGGCAGAGAATCGAGGCCATGATCGGCGTTGCCGTTCTCAACCGAATCACCCTCCTCGGAATGCCGGAATCGGTGGCGATCCGAGGCTGAGAAGACCCTGCCGAGCGACCGATTCGGCTCCCGCCAGAGCTATGCAACAACGCCGCCCTTCTCGTCCCAGGGCTTCCGCCGGGCGGCCGTCGACGCACTCCAACGCGCTGGAGTGGACATCAAGACCGCCGCCGACCTGCTCGGGCACTCGCCCGAGGTGATGCTGAAGTACTACCGCGAGGTCTCGCGGGCCGATCGTCGCGTCGCGGCCGAAGCGCTAGCGGCGCTGAGTGAGGGGCCCCGGCAGGCGATTGCAGCGAGGGCTCAGCCAGCGCCCGTCGCCCCCCCGCCGGCCGCGGTTTCGTCCCAAAGTGTTACAGCCAGGGGTTACAGAACGAAGGCAGGATCCCGAAAAAGCGAAGACCCGCAGGGACTTGAGTCACCTGCGGGCCTTCGAAATGGTACTCCCAGTGAGACGTTACTCGAACTGGTTGGCCGAGTCCGGTCGGGCGGCTGCGGCCCTGGTGGTGGGGCTCATGCAGGTCTCGGGGTCATGAACCACCCGAGAACCAGTTCACGACCCGGATGCCTGCGAAGGGCTCGAAGTCCCGGGTGTTGCGCGTGACGAGCATCAGGTCGAAGCGTCTGGCCACGGCCGCGATCTGTCCGTCGGCGAACGGCCGGGGCCGTCCGATGCCCTGGAGGCGCGCCCGCTCCCGGCCGTGCCAGATGGCTGCCTCCGTGTCGTACGGGAGGATCTCCAGGTCGGAGGCGAACAGAGCGCCGAGGTACTCCTCGATGGCGTCGCGGCGCTTCGACGGAGGGAGACGCTCAACCCCATAGACCAGTTCAGACCAGACCGTCGAGGCGGTCGCGAGCCGGCTGGTGTGCCGCTGGATCGCGCCCATGACCCCGGGATCGGGCGTCGGTCGGAGCGGCTCAGAGAGGATGTTCGAGTCGAGGAGGAAGCGGGGGCTCACCAGTCGAAGTCCCGTCCCTCGCTCGGCTCGCGGACGCCGTTGAGCAGGTCGGCAGGATCGAGCCCGAGGTCAGAGGGGCTCCGCCGGTCGCGGAACCGGCTGATCGCGCTCCAGACGCCGAGACGCGGCGCGGAGATACGTCGGTACTCGTCGATCGCCAGGACGACCGCCACGGGCTCGCCCCGACGGGTCAACTCGATGGCCCGCCCGGCCTCCGCCTCGTGAACGAGCCGGGCCAGGTGGTCGCGGGCCTTCGAGATCGAGTAGCTGTAGTTGCTCATCATCCGCTCCTGGCTCAAAGATAGCCATCTAAATAGCCATGTCAATGCGGAATCGCCTGCCGGGTGCTCGAGTCGCGTGGGCGCCTCGGGGTCGTCGGCAGTTGGCACGGATCTGGCGTTGGTCTGCGCCCCATGGAAGTCGTCCTCGCGGACGAGCGGCAGCTGTACGTGGGGGCGCGCTGCGTTGCCTTGTCTCGTCGCGGGTCCTTTCGGGGGCGGACGAACCCTGGCTGCGCCAGATGATGGACCTGCACGATGGCTGTGTCGGCCGGCGCCGGAGGGAACTCGACGAAGCGCTGGGCGAGAACGAACCCCCCGGCGCTGGACGGCGCGCCGCAGCCCGCGTGCTCGGTCAGCTCCAGGGGACGAGCCAGGACGCCGTCGTTCCCCCGCGCCAGGCGCGCGCCGAGTTGTTCGGCGCGGGGTGCGGACGACCGAGGGACTGCGACCGGATCCTCGGGGAGATGGCGGAGCGCCTGCAACTCGAACCCGAAGCTCTGCTGGATCTACGGCCGCTCGCTCGCCGGCCTGGTGCGGGGGCTCGGCTGGTGCAGGAGGTACCGTCTACGCGCGCACTGCAAGCTCCCGAACGGAGAGGGCACGCTCCGGCTGCAGTCCGGCGACCCGGTCATGCCGGCGGCCGAACCCCCGCGCTTCGACAGCAAGCTGGAGGAACGCTTCCATCGCGAGTTCTGCCGCGCGCCGCGCCGCGTTGGGAGCTCGTCCGGGAACCGGCGCCACTCGAAGCCGGCGGCGCGCTGGTCTATGCCCCCGGAATCCTTAGACTCCGAG
>CALCXL010000635.1 GCA_937907595.1 uncultured Pseudomonadota bacterium | reverse complement strand
TCCACCAGGTTCGCTCCCGTGCGCTGCGGTGATTGCCGTGGCCGCCGATGTTGTCGACGTGCCCGCCCACCCGGAGCACGAAGCCCTGGCCCACGGCGCCGGGCGGCGCGCTGACCGTCACCACCTCCCCCGCGGGCACGAACAGGCCCGTCGCGTACCAGCGCGAGGTCGTGCCGTCGATGGGCGCGGTGGCGGTGACGCGGGGGGCGGTGGCGGGCACGGATCCGAAGACGCCGGCCGTGGTGCGGTGCTCGGTGACCTCCGCCAGGGGCAGCGCCTCCAGCAGATCCAGCTCCCGGAGCAGCATCGCCTGCTCGAAGGGGTCGGAGACGGGCGTGGCCGGCGTGGGGCTGATGGCGGAGACCCCGGCCAGGAAGGCGGCGTCGAGCTCCTGGGCCAGGGGATCGTCGGCGGGGAGGGCGTCGTAGATGCGGCTGAGCAGGTAGGCGCCCTGGTCCAGGTCGGTCGACGAGAAGGAGGACGGGGAGCCCAGCATCGCCAGCAGCGCGTCCCCGTCGACCCGACCGGTGGCGCGGCCGCTGCCGTCGATGAGGCCGGTGTCCCACTCGTTGCCGCCGGCGAAGCCCAGGCCCGCGGGCCGCAGCAGCTGGTTGCCCGGGGCGTCGGCCACCGAGCCGGCCCACCACCAGTCGTAGCCGACGCCGTACTCGGCCAGGAAGAGCCCGCCGCCGGCCTGCACGAAGGCGGCGATGGCCTCCAGGTTGGCCGGGTCCTCGCTGGAGCCCAGCCAGGCGGGCACGAAGACGTCGACGCCCGGCAGATCGAGGGCCAGGTCCGCGTCGTCGGTCACCGTGACGTCGGTGTATCCCTGGGCGGTGAGCCAGTCGGCGGTGCTTTGGTCCTGGGTCAACACGGCGAGATCCAGGGCGGTCGTGTCGCCCAGCCAGGCCAGCGCGTTGGTGTAGAGCGTGCCGGAGTCGGCGCCGTAGCTGCCCATGTTGATCATCTGGTGGTCGGGCATGGCCGCCACCCGCCCCGCGCCCCACCGGGCGGCCACCAGCAGGGGGGACCGGGCGGGATCGCCGTCGTAGGTGGCGATGGAGGCGGCTTGGGCGCCGAAGGCCACGCAGTGTCCCGGCTGCACCCCGCTGTGGATCGTGGTGACGCCCAGCAGGAGGGCGTCCCGGGCGGCCTCGGCGTCGAGCACCGCGTTCACGGAGATGGGGAGGTCCGCCACCAGAGCCTGGGTGCCGGAGATGGAGAGGGTCAGCGACGCCGCCCCCGCGAAGCCCGGCGTGGGGGCGAAGGAGAGCCCATCCAGGGCGGCGTTGACGTCGGACAGGGCGCCGGAGAAGGAGACGGCGACGTCGTCGCTGCCCGTGCCCGATGAGATCGCGATGCCCCCCAGGGACGCCAGGCTGATCGTGCCCGAGGAGGCGGCGACCGTGACGACGTCGCCCGCGTCCAGGATCCCCTCCACCGCCAGCGCGTCGAAGCTGGACGAGGCCAGGACCAGGGGGGCGTCGGTGGAGGTGGCGGCCACGGGGGGCAGCACCAAGGCGGCCTGGGCCCATCCGGCGCTCGGCAGGAGCAGGGCGAAGACGATCAGGGCGCGGGCGAGCATCGGCACTCCGGGGTGGCGGGGCGGAGCCTAGCCGCTGGGTCCCGTTCGGGGCCAGGGCTCCGCGTCGCCCCGCGGTGAGGGCCTTTCGCGTTCACGGGGGAGGCGGGTTAGGATCCCCCGCCTCGCGCCGGGAGCGCGCGGGCCCCAGGGAGTGATGATGACGCAGGAAGCAACGCGCCCCACGACGGTCGCCGTCGGGCTCGTGGACGGCAGCACCAAGACGGGGACCCTCCAGTCCTTCGACCCCAAGGCCGAGCACCTCTCCGTGGAGACCGCCAGCCGCGGCCCGGGCGGGACCCTGGACAAGGTCGGCGTGCACATCCCGGTGGCCAGCACCTCCTACGTCGCCTTCTACCGCACCCCGGGCTGCGCCGGCCCGCCCGAGGACGTCCCCCTGACGGAGGCGCGGGTCTACACGCCGGCGGGCAACTCGTTCTCGGTCATCGTGCGCACGTCCGAGCTGGACGACGAGCTCGGCTTCGACGGCTTCCCCGTCTCCCGGGCCAGCCTCTACGCGCGCGTCTGGTTCTTCCGCCGTCGCATCACCGCGATCGAGGACGCCACCCCCCTGGGCGAGCTGCTGATCCAGCAGGGCCTGTTGGGCGTCGATCAGCTGCAGGCCGGGACCACGGCGCAGGCCGCCGATCGGGAGGCGCCGATCGGCCAGATCCTGATCGAGGAGAAGATCATCCCCGAGGAGCAGGTGGAGGCCTTCGCCGCCAAGCAGCGCCGCACCCCGGGCGGCAAGCGCCTGCGCCTGGGGGAGATCCTGGTGGAGGCCGGGCTGGCCACCGCCGAGCAGATCGAGCACGCCCTGGGCAAGCAGCGTGAGCGCCGCGGCAAGCGCCTGGGCGAGGTGCTGGTGGAGGCCGGCATCGTCAGCGAGGAGGTGATCGCCCGCACCCTGGCCATGAAGTTCCGGCTGCCCTACGTCGACCTGGACACCGTCACGGTGCAGCCCGGCGCCGCGGACGAGATCGCCCTCGGCATCATCAAGCGCTTCCGCGTCTTCCCCTACGAGAGCAGCGATCGGGAGATCCGCATCGCCATGGCCGACCCCACCGCGGTGGAGGCCCTGGACATGCTGCGCTTCTCCATGAGCAAGCGCCTGCAGGAGGTGGTGGTCCGCCCCAGCCAGCTGGACCAGTACCTGCGCCCCTTCTTCCCCGAGGAGAACCCCGAGGAGTCGGAGCTCGAGGAGCTGCTGGAGTCGCTGATGGCGGGGCCGGTGGAGACCGTGCCCCTGGACGAGGACGAGTTCGACGACGACCCCTCCCTCAAGGAGGAGGGCGCGGTCACCCGCCTGGCCTACAAGATCATCCTGGCCGCCCACCAGCGCGGCGCGTCGGACATCCACATCGAGCCCTACGGCAAGGAGAAGGCCACCAAGATCCGCCAGCGCGTGGACGGCCAGTGTGAGGTGCAGCGCCTGGTGCCGCCGGCCTTCCGCAACAGCCTGGTGGCGCGCATCAAGATCATGGCGGGGCTGGACATCACCGAGCGCCGCATGCCCCAGGACGGCAAGATCCGGCTGCCCCTCAAGGACCGCAAGCTGGAGCTCCGGGTGGCGACGCTGCCGACGTCGGACAAGAACGAGGACGTGGTCCTGCGGCTCCTGGCGGCGGGCGGCGCCCTGCCCCTCAACGAGATGGGCCTGAGCGAGCGCAACTTCCGGGAGGCCCGGCGCCTGGCGGCGAGCCCCTACGGTCTGCTGCTGGTGGTGGGGCCGACGGGATCGGGCAAGACCACCACGCTGCACTCGATCCTGGGCTCCATCAACACCGAGGCCCGCAAGATCTGGACGGCCGAGGACCCGGTGGAGATCACCCAGCCGGGGCTGCGGCAGGTGCAGATGCAGCCGCGGATCGGCCTGACGTTCGCCACGGCGATGCGCGCCTTCCTGCGCGCGGATCCCGACGTGATCATGGTGGACGAGATGCGCGACGTGGAGACCTCCGCCACGGGCGTGGAGGCCTCCTTGACCGGCCACCTGGTCCTGTCGACGTTGCACACCAACAGCGCGCCGGAGACGGTGACCCGGCTGGTGGACATGGGTCTGGACGCGTTCACCTTCAGCGACGCGCTGCTCGGCGTCCTGGCCCAACGGCTGGCCCGGCGGCTCTGCGCGGACTGCAAGACCGCGTACGAAGCCTCCCCGGAGGAGGTGGAGGAAATCCACCACCTCTACGGCCCCCTGGCCGCAGACGACGGCATCGACGCCACCCAGGTCACCCTGTGGCACGGCGCCGGCTGCGAGGCCTGCGGCGGCTCGGGCTTCCGCGGGCGATTGGCCATTCACGAGCTGCTGGTCAACGACGACGTGATCCGCAGGGGCATCCAGCAGGGCAAGTCCGTGGACGATCTGCGCGACGCCGCGATCGCGGGCGGCATGCGCACGCTGATGCAGGACGGGATCTGGAAGTGCCTGCGGGGCGCGACCGATCTGCGCCAGGTCAAGGCGGTCTGCAGCAAGTGATCCGCGGCGGCCTGCGCGCGCTCCTGGCGCTCCTGGCGCTGGCCGCCTGCGAGGCCGTCGAGCCTGCGGGCCCCTGCGAGGGGGCGCTGGTGGGCGATTCCGGCGTGGAGATCGGCACCCTCACCGGCGGGGACTACCAGCCCCTGGCGCCGGGCGACGACCTGGCCGTGCACGCCGGCATCGAAGGCGGCTTCCACAGCGACCTCGCCCTGCGCCTCTCGGGCCTCGGCGCGGACACGCCGCGGGCGGGCGGCCTGCGTGTCGACATCGACCTGGACGGCGGATGGCAGGAGGGCGCCGACCTCGACCTGTCCCCCATCTGCCACGACGGCGACGATCCGGCCCTGCTCCACACCGGGCGCTACCGTTACCTGGGTCCAGGCTGCGGCGAGGACCCCTGCGCCGGCCCGGACGACCCCTCGGCCGCCTGCCTGGAGCACCAGGACTGCCTCGAGCGGGAGGATCTGGGCCTGCCCAACGTCGACTGGGCGGGGATCTACGGTCGGGACGCCGACGTCGAGGTCCGCGTGTCCGGCGTCGGGTTCGAGGCCTCCGCCCGCGTGCCGGCGCTGTCCCTGGTCCAGGGCTTCCAGGTCTCCGGCGGCGGCTGATCGCGCGAAGGGCGGCGCGGGCCCCTTCGCGAAGGTCCCCCGCGCAGGGACGCTTGCACCTTCGTCGCCCCTGCCCACCCACCGGCGTTGCGGCCGCGGGGCCGCCTGACGTAGCCTGCGCGCAGCGCGCGTGGGGGAGGGGCCCTTTCGCCGCCGCCGCCGCGCGACCGCCGGCACCGCGAGGGAACCGACATGAACCGACCGATCCGACTCCTCCTGGCCCTGGGCCTCGCCGCCCTGCTGCTCCCCACCTCCGCCCTGGCCGATGGCTGGGCCGACGAGGAGTTTGAAGACGACGACGAGGGCGGCATGAGCAAGAAGGAGATCCTGGAGCACGTCACGCGCGCCGACGCGCTGGCCAAGGCGCCGTCCATCCCGCTGATGATCACCGGCCTGGTGGTGGGCGGGCCCGGCTCCCTCCTGGCCAGCGGCGGCAACAACACCGGGGCGATCAACGTCTCAAACGGCGGCGGCTTCATGCTGGGCATGAGCCTGGGCACGTCGATCAGCGGCGGCATGATCGCCAACATGTTCGGCGGCAACCCCACCACGTGGGGGCTCTTCGTGGCCGGCGCGTCCACCTCCACGGTCGGCGTGATCATGTACCAGGCCTCGTTCCAGACCTACTACACCGGAGGCATTCTCGGCAGCAGCCCCGACTTCGGCGCCATCGCGCCGGGCGTGGTCGCGGGGATGTCGATGGTCATCGTCGGCGAGATCCTGACGATGATCTCGTCGGGCACCATCCAGGACGAGTACGAAGAGATGGCCCTGGTGGCTCCGCGCCGCCGCCCGCCCACGATCGCCGCGGCGCCGATGCCGCTGGGCAAGGGCATGGGCGTGGCCGTCGCCGGCACCTTCTGAGTCGGCGGGGCCCTCCGATGGCGGGGGCCGCAGCGGATCCGGGCGGCGCTCGGGAAATGCCCCCGGGAGTCCGCTAGCATTGCGTCCCGCGAGGAGCGAGATGGCGAGCGAAGAAGAGGTCGAGATCATCGTCGTCGCCCTGGACGACGACGGCAACGAGATCCCCGACGAGCACGACCCCCTGGAGGGTCTGTCCGTGGACGACGATGGCGTCGTCGATCTCACGTTCGGCGACAAGCAGCGTCGCCGGATGGAGTACGACAACAACGACCGCTTCGCCATCTACAAGCTGATGGCGTACTTCCGCGAGGACGTCGTCCGCGAGGGCCGCATCTTCTGCGCCGGCGCAGGCGCCCTGGGCAACGAGGTCCTCAAGAACTTCGCCCTGCTCGGCATCGGTGAGCTCTGGTTCGCCGACTTCGACGACATCGACCGCAGCAACCTGGCCAAGTCGGTGCTCTTCCGCCCCAAGGACATCGGCCGGGCCAAGGTGGAGGTCGCCGCGGAGCGCCTGGCGGAGATGGACCCGGACATGCGCCTGGTGCCCCGGTCGGCGGACATCCGCTACGACATCGGCATGGGCGTGTTCCGCCGCATGGACGTGCTCTGCTCGGTGGTGGACTCGGTGGACGCCCGCGTGGGCTTCAACCGCATCGCCGCGGCCCTGGGCAAGCCCTGGCTGGACGCGGGCATCGGCGAGCTGAGCTGGCGCGTGGCCTGCTGGGACCCCAAGGACGGCCCCTGCTTCGAGTGCACGATGGACGACGCCATGCGCCACCAGCAGCACCTGCCCTACGCGCCCACCTGCGCCCCGATGGCGGAGGCGATCCGGGAGATGAACCGCCAGCCGACGTCCCCCCTGGCGGCGGCGATGTCCGGGGCGCTCCTGGCGCAGGAGGCCCTCAAGCTGCTGCACGACGCCCGCATGGACGAGCCGCCCCCGGAGCTGGTGATGCCCCACGGCCTCACCTACTACTTCGGGGG
>CALCXL010000634.1 GCA_937907595.1 uncultured Pseudomonadota bacterium | reverse complement strand
GCCCCCCCGGCGTCGGCCAGTGGGACCTCTACGCTGACGGCAACGACTTCGACCTCTACCGCCAGTGGGCCGCCGCCATCGTGCACGGCCAGCTGGACCAGGGCCCGTCGCGCCGCTTCGCCACCGGCATCGTCAACCTGCGCCCCGACCGGGACGGTCGGATCAGCCACTACGAGGGCCTGGACGAGCTGCAGAGCCGCTTCGGCGAGTGGGTCATCGACCACCACCTGCCGCCCCAGGGCAGCCCCACCCAGCCGGTGGAGGCGGGCTACATGGCCAACGCCTGGGTCCGCCTGCGCCACCCCGACTACGACACCCTGCGCGCCATGCTGGACCAGGTCGGCCGCCTCCTGCGCGTGAGGGCCGCATGAAGCCCCCCCGCGTCGCCTTCCTCTCCCCGGCCTACCCCCACGAGCAGCGCGGCTTCACCCGCGGCCTGGCCACGGTCGGCGCCACCGTCATCGGCGTGGGCGACGGGCCCCTGGGCGGCGTCGACGAGGCCACCCGCCGCTTCCTGTCGGGTTGGATCCAGTGCCCCAACCTCTTCGACGAGGCGGCCGCGGCCGACTTCCTGGTGCCCCGCCTCGCCGCGGCGGGCGTCGACCGGCTGATCACCAACTGGGAGCCGCTGATCCTGCTCGCCGCCACCCTGCGGGAGCGCCTGGGGCTGCCCGGCATGTCCCGGGACGTGGCTCTGGGCTTTCGGGACAAGCAGGTGATGAAGGAGCGCCTGGCCGCGGCGGGGCTGCGGGTCCCCTACAGCCACCGCGTGCGCACGGCGACGGAGGCCCGGGCGGCGGCGGAGCAGGTGGGCTTCCCCCTGATCCTCAAGCCCATCGCCGGCGCGGGATCGGCCGACACCTTTCGCTGCGACGACGCCGCCTCCTTCGAGGCCGCCCTCGCCGCCAGCCGACACGTCGCAGAGGCCAGCGTGGAGGAGTTCGTGGACGGCGAGGAGTTCACCTACGACACGGTCTGCGCTGGCGGCGTCGTGCAGTTCGACTCCGTGGCGCAGTACTTCCCGCGCCCCCTGACCTTCCGCACCGACGAGTGGATCAGCCCGGCGCAGATCGTCTACGCCAACCCGCACACCCAGCCGGATCTGCAGCAGGGCATCGCCCTGGGCAAGGACGTCTTGCGGGTGCTGGGCATGGACGAGGGCTTCACCCACATGGAGTGGTACCGCAAGGCCGACGGGGAGGTCGTCTTCGGGGAGGTGGCCTGCCGGAACGGGGGCGGGCACTTCGTCGACATGCACAACTGGGCCAACGACATCGACCTCTTCGTGGAGTGGGCGCGCGCCGTCTGCTGGGGCGACGTGCACTGCCGGCCGTCCCGCACCTACCACGTGGGCATGGTCTTCAAGCGCGCGCAGGGGCGCGGTCGCATCCAGAAGATCGTCGGCCGTCAGTCCCTGCACGACCTCTGCGGGCCCTGGCTGCTGGCGGATGAGCTGCTGCCCATCGGGCACCCCCGCCGCGACTGGAAGCAGACCCTGCTGAGCGACGGCTTCGTGGCCATGCGGCACCCCGACCTGGGCAAGCTGCACGTGATGATGGACCAGGCCATCGAGCGGCTGGCGATCTACGCGGGGTAGGCGCAGTCGGGCGGTCCGACCCGGGCTCAGGCGCGCGCCAGGACCTTGTCGTAGAGCGCCAGGTAGGCGGCGGCGGGCCGGGTCCAGCTGAGGTCCTGCTCCATGATCCCGCGCACCAGGTGGGCCCAGCCGTCCTTGTCGTGGTGCCAGCGCACCATCGCGCGCTCGGCCGCCCAGAGCAGGCCCTGGGCCGTGGGGTGCTCGAAGCGAAAGCCCTGGCCCTCGCCCCGCATCAGCCGCTCGTCGCCGGTGTCGGCCACCGTGTCGCGCAGGCCGCCCACGGCGTGCACCACCGGCACCGATCCGTAGCGCATCGCCTGCATCTGGGTCAGGCCGCAGGGCTCAAAGCGCGAGGGCACCAGGAACAGGTCGCTGCCGGCCACCACGCGGTGGGCCAGGGCCGCGTCGAAGCCGATGCGCGCGCCCACCTGGGTCGGAAAGCGTCCGGCCAGGGCGGCGAAGCGCCCCTCCAGGGAGGGCTCGCCGGTGCCCAGGACCACCACCCGGGCGCCACGTCGGACCAGGGCCGGGATCGCGTCGCAGACCAGGTCCAGGCCCTTCTGGCCGGTGAAGCGGGAGACGACGCCGAACACGGGCCCATCCTTCGATCCGCCCAGGCCGAACTCCGCCAGCAGCGCGTCGCGGCAGACGGCCTTGCCCGCGGGATCGGCGGCGGAGAAGTTGGCGGGCAGCGCGGGCTGCGTCGACGGGTCCCACTCCACCACGTCCAGGCCGTTGAGGATCCCGCTCAGCTTGCCGGTGTGCGCGCGCAGGTGGGCGTCCAGGTTGCAGCCGAACTCGGGGGTCAGGATCTCCCGGGCGTAGGTGGGGCTGACCGTGGTGATCGCGTCGCAGGCGGTCAGGCCGCCCTTGAGCAGCGACATCGCCCCGTGGAACTCCATGATGTCGAAGCGCAGCAGCCCCGTGTCCAGGTCCATGGCCGGCAGCAGATCGGCGCCGCAGACGCCCTGGTAGGCCAGGTTGTGCACCGTCAGGACGCTGCGGGTCCGGGCCAGGGCGGGGGTGCGACGGGCCTCCAGGTAGACGCTGGCCATCGCCGTCTGCCAGTCGTGGGCGTGGACGAGGTCCGGCGGGGCGCCGAGGAGCGGGGTGGCGGCGAGCAGCACCGCCCGGGAGAAGGCCGCGTAGCGCAGCGGGTCGTCGCCGTGGCCGTAGAGCCCGGGGCGATCGAAGCCGGCCGGCATGTCGACGAAGAAGGTGCGCGCGGGCCCAGACCCCACCAGCTCCAGGATCCGGGCCATCTCCCGCCCGCCGTTCAGCGGCACGGCCACGCGCAGGTCCGTGTCCCGCACCTCCTTGCCGCGGGTGCCCAGGTGCTCGCGCACCGCCCGGTGCAGGGGCAGGAACGTGGCGACCTCCACGCCTTCGCGGGCGTCCACCAGGGCGGAGGGCAGGGCGCCGACCACGTCCCCCAGGCCGCCGGTCTTGCAAAAGGGAGCGACTTCGGAGGCCAGGTGAACGATGCGCATGGGGCCGGGTATACAGCGGGCGCGGCCCCCCGGCCATCGGGGTTGTGCGCCGGTCCGGCTCCCGCGGCGATCTCGACCACGCCGCTCAGGTCCCCGGTTCGGCCAGCCCCGCGTCGATCGCCTTGCGGCTGGCCGTCGGCACGCCCAGGTCGGCCAGGTCGCCCGCCGTCACCCAACGCCCCGCCCCGCGGCCGTCGCCCCGGCTGCGGAAGACGCGCACCGTCCAGTGCCGGTGGGAGAAGCGGTGCTCGACCGTGCCGCATGCCCGCGGCGCGCCGCCCCCCAACTCCGCGCTGAGCTCGCCCGCGGCCAGGACCGCCACCTCGCCCTCCGCCTCCACCGAGGGGAGCTCCCACAGCGACGCCAGCAGGCCCGACGGCGGCCGCTGCTGCAGCAGGAAGCGCCCGTCGTCCCGCGCCACCAGCAGGGCCACGCGCTCCTCGAAGCGGACCTTCGCCTTCTTCGTGGGCTCGGGCAGGTCGTCGACGCGGCCCTCGGCCAGGGCCCCGCAGCCGTCCGCCAGGGGGCAGCGATCGCAGGAGGGGGACGTCGGGCTGCAGAGGCTGGCGCCCAGGTCCATCAGCGCCTGGTTGAAGTCGCCGGGGCGATCGTCGGGTAGCACGGCCTCCGCCAGGGCCCACAGCCTGCGCTGGACAGCGGCGCGGTCGGGTGCGCCCTCCACCAGGAACAGCCGGCTGAGCACGCGGATCACGTTGCCGTCCAGGATCGGCAGCTTCGCGTTGAGGGCGGAGGAGAGCACCGCGCCGACGGTGTAGCGGCCGATCCCCGGGAGGGAGCCCAGGGCCTCCGGATCCGTCGGCACCTGCCCCCCATGCTCCTGCACCACCACCCGCGCCGCCCGGTGCAGGCTGCGGGCGCGGCGGTAGAAGCCCAGGCCCGACCAGAGCGCGAGCACCTCGCCCTCCTCGGCCGCCGCGAGGCTCTGCACGGTGGGAAAGCGCTGCAGGAAGGGGCCGAAGTAGCGCTGGCCGGTCTCCACCCGGGTCTGCTGCAGGATGATCTCGCTCACCCACACGGCGTAGACGTCGCGCAGCCCCCGCCAGGGCAGATCGCGGCCGTGTCCGGCGTACCAGCGGAGCAGGGGAGGGGCGACTTCTTCCGGCTCAAGCATGAGATCGATCATGGCGCAGCGCGGCGTTCCTGCGGATCTGCATCGATATGTTGCATTCCGCACCGCCGATCGCGGCGCACAATAGCGAGCGATGAGCCACTCCCCCGACGCCGTCGAGCCCGCCCCCCCCCGCGAAGGCGCGCCGAGCGCGGTGCTGCGGCTCTTCGGCTCCCCCGGCCTCATGGCCCTGCGCAGCCGCGGGGACCTCGAGCAGGTCCGCGTGGCGCTCCTGGCCCGCCTGCGCTGGGTCGCCCTCTGCGGTCAGGCCGCCGTCGTGATCCCGGCGCTGCGCCTGGGCTGGCTGGAGCGCTCCATGCTCGGCCCCTACCTGGGCACCGTCGCAGGCCTGCTCGCCTACAACGTCTGGACGACCTGGGCGCTGCGTCGGGACCTGGCCACGCCCCGCTCCGTGCTCCTGCCCCTCACGGTCGACCTGTCGGCCCTGGCGGTGCTCCTGGTGCTGTCGGGCGGCGCCTGGAACCCCCTGGCCGCCATCTTCATCGTGCACGCCGGGCTGGGCGCGTTGGTCCTGCACGGCTGGCGCAGCGTGGTCTTCGCGGGGCTGCTCGTATTGGTGGCGACCGTGATCAGCCTGGTGCCCAGCCTGCCGCCCGCCGCCCCCGCCCGACCCACGTCGGTCAGCATCGTCCTGCCCTCGCTCGTGCTGGTGGCGCTGATCGTCTGGGCCTTGACCGCCTGGATGGCCGCCGGCCTGGCCGCCCAGCGCCGGGTGCTGGAGAACCTGCGCGAGCAGCAGCAGCGCGTCGATCGCCTCCGCGCCTCGGGCGCCCTGGCCGCCGGCTTCTCCCACGAGTTCTCCACCCCCCTCAACACGCTGAAGATGCGCCTGGAGCGGCTCGGTCGGCTGGACCTGCCGGAGTCGGGGGCCAAGGATCTGGTGGCCGCGCGCGAGGCCGCCGACCGCTGCGAGGGCGTCTTGCGGAGCATGGTCGGTCGGCAGCTCAACCCCAAGAACGTCCGCCTGGAGCACGTCGAGCTGGGCGCGCTGGTCCGCCGCGTCTGCGAGTCCTGGGCGTCGGACGGCCGCGCGGTGCAGGTGGGCGTCGAAGGGGAGCACGGCCACACCTGCCTGCTGCCCACGCTGCCGTTGACCCGGGCCCTGCTCGACCTGCTGGACAACGCGGCCGAAGCGAGCCCCGGCGGCGGCGTGGAGCGCGACGACCTGCGGGTGCAGGTGACCTGCAGCGGCGACGTCTGCCGGGTGGCGGTGCTCGATCGCGGTCCGGGCTGGCCGACCGTGGTGCTCAAGAACCTGGGCCAGCCCTTTCTGACCACCAAGCCCGACGGCACCGGCCTGGGCCTGTACAACGCGCACTCGCTGGCCCAGGCCCTGGGGGGCGGGCTCGAGCTCGACCGGAGGGACGGCGGGGGAGCCATCGCCGCCTTCCGCATCCCCTGCGACGAGCACCAGGGCTTCGGAGAGACCCCATGAACACGGCCGCCCACCCCCAGGATCCCAGCCCCCGCGTCCTGCTCGTGGAGGACGACGTCGGCTTCCGCGAGACCGTCTCCCTGGAGTTCGGCGACCGGGGCTACGACGTGGAGCAGGCCGGCTGCCTGGACGACGTCCACCGGGTCCTGGGCGGCGGCTTTCACCCCCGGTTCGCCGTCGTCGATCTGCGCCTGGGCGCCGACGACGGGCTGGCCGTGGTGGAGGCGATCCTGGACCGCAGCAACGCCACCCGCGTGGTGGTGCTCACCGGCTACGGCAGCCTGCCCACCGCCGTACAGGCCATGAAGATGGGCGCGGTCAACTACCTGGCCAAGCCGGTCTCCATCGCCCGGCTCGAGCGGGCGCTCTGGACCGACGAGCCCGATCCCCAGCAGGTCGCGGTGCCCGACTCCCGGGAGAGCCTCGCGCGCCACGAGCGGGAGTACATCGAGTACGTGCTCCTGCAGTGCGACGGGAACATCTCCCAGGCCGCCCGCTGGCTGGGGATCCACCGTCAAAGCCTGCAGCGCAAGCTCCGCAAGTTCTCGCCATAACAGGGGAAACCGGGGCACGAAGAGCCTGCTTGACTCGATTCGCTCCTCCGATACACTCCGCGCGCAATGCCCGAGGCAGCCTCTCCATGAACGCTCCTGACTACGATCCCGAGCGGGGGCGCAGCAGCCACGTCGGCTACCTGGTCGTCGGCGCGATCGGCCTGGGCTCGGTGATCCTGGCCGTGATCTTCGCCCTGCGGCTGATGGCTTCGGAGGAGGAGCTGTGGGCCGCCCAGGTGCGCATGCAGCAGGACGGCGGCCAGCTGACCGTCGACGAGTGCGTGGACCGGGTGATGGAGTGGCGTTCGGGCTGCTCCGCGCTGGAGGCCCTCTGCGACCAGACCGTGGACCCCATGGTGGACACCTGCATGGCCGGCCGGGATCGCAAGGAGTACTGCTCCACCGTCGTCGAGTGGACCGGCAGCACGGGCTTCGAGTTCGGCCAGTGCGATGAGCGCGGCGTCCAGGCCATCAAGCCGGCAAAGGGCTTCTGGGATCGCATGCTCTTCGGCGGCGGCCGCCAGACCCCCCAGCGCAAGGCCTGCGCAAAGTCCTATCGCGCAGTGGCCGTCTACTGCGAAGGCCGCACCGTCGTGGAGATCATGTGATGGACACCGCCCGCCTGCGCGACTTCTACGAGCTCGGCAAGCCGTCGATCACCGGCATGAACGTGCTGATGGCCCTGGGCGGTCTGGCCCTGGCCCGCGTCGGCGCCGACCTGCCGCTGCTGGCGGCCACCGGCATCGGCACCGCCCTCGCCGTGTCCTCGGCCAACACCCTGAACATGGTCTGGGAGCGGGAGGGGGACAAGCTGATGGCCCGCACCGCCGGTCGCCCCCTGCCCCGCGGCCGCCTGTCGGTGCGCGAAGCGGTGACCTTCGGCCTGGTCACCGGCGTCGCCTCCATCGCCATCCTGGCCACCACCAACCTGCTGACCGCGGGCCTGGGCCTCTTCGCCCTGCTGTCCTACGTCCTGGTCTACACCCCGCTCAAGCGCCGCACGCCCCTGGCGCTGCTGGTGGGCGCGGTGCCCGGCGCCATCCCCCCCCTCATGGGCTGGACGGCGGCCACGGGCAGCCTGGACCTGCCCGGCCTGACCCTCTTCGG
>CALCXL010000633.1 GCA_937907595.1 uncultured Pseudomonadota bacterium | reverse complement strand
CTCCGCCGCGAGGCGTCCCTGGCCCAGCAGGCTCTGGGCCTGCAGCGTGCAGGGGCTGTCGCCGCTGGGGACCCGGACGAACTCGGCGTAGCCCACGAAGACGTAGTTGTCCGCCGCCAGCCAGTGGAAGAACTTCTGCACCCGGGAGACCTCCCGGTAGTACTCGGTGGTGCCCGTGACCGTGTACTCGCCCAGGTGCGAGGCCAGCCAGCGGGCCCGGGCCTGCATGGCGTCGTGGTCGGCGACGACGGCCTGCACCTTGCGCAGGCGACCCAATACGGCGGCCTCGATGCCCTCGAGCTGCGCCGGATCCAGGCGCGGCAGCTCGAAGTGCATCATCGACTCGAAGCCCGCGGCGCCCTCCACCCCCTCAGGCACCGGGTCCACCGCCAGCACCACGCCCTCTTCGTCGCGCTGCATGCCCAGGATCGGGTGGATGCAGCGCAGGGGCGTCAGGTCCATGCCCTCCAGCAGGGTGTGCAGGGAGTCGAAGATGAAGGCCTGGTCGTCCATGCAGGTCTGCAGGACGGTGCGGTTGAGGTAGTAGCCGTGGGTGTCGGTGGTGGGGTTGAAGGCCCGCACCTTGATCTCCTCGGGGCGCCGGACCGCGGCCCAGGAGGACAGATCGCGCCACTGCGCCAGCACGAAGGGCAGCTCGCGGTGCTTGAGGTAGACCGGGTCGCTGCGCTTGAAGAACGCCTCGGCGATCAGGCGGTCGCGCCAGACCTCCGCGCCGTCGTCGCTGTCCAGCGCGGCGAGCAGGCCGTCCACCTCCGAGCGCAGGCGGTCCAGGGTGGGGATGTCGAAGGTGGCGGAAGCCGTGTTGACAGTCATGACGCTCGGTGCGACCGGACCCGCGCGGGGCCCCGTCGAGTCAGGAGGGGTCGACGCAGTCGGGTCCGGGCGCGTCGACGGGGACGAGGGCGTTCGGCACGCGGATTGCGGTGCTCCACTCCCAGACAAAGGCGATGCAGGAGGTGGCGTCGGGGTCGCCCGCGGGGTCCCCGCAGGGTCCGCAGAGGGGGCCGTCGGCCAGGGCGGCCCAATCGGCGCAGATCGCGTCGGCGTCGCCGTCCAGGAGCCGGGCATCCACCTCCAGCAGCAGCGCCATGGCCGACAGCGCGCTGCCGGTGGAGCTGAGCGTGGCCTGCAGGGCGCCGGCCCGCGCGGGGGCGGCGAAGGGCAGGGGCACGACGTCGCCTTCGCTCAAGGGGACGGCGATCTGCCGGAGGTCCTGGCGGGCGGAGGCGGCCAGCGTGGTGGTGGGCACGCAGAGGTCCTGCTGGTTGGAGTCGGCCTCGGTCCGGCCGAAGTGCACGGCCAGGCCGTGGTCGGCGGTGGGCTCGAAGCGCACCAGCAGGTTGCCCCCCGGGAGCTCCAGGCCGGCGGCGGGCAGGCGGAGGTTGTCGGCGCCCAGGGGCAGGCGGAAGGTGCCGGAGCCCGCGTCGGCGGGGTCGGCGCCGCGGGGGCCGGTGCCGACGAAGTCGAAGTCGAAGGTGGCCGAGCGGGTGGCGGTGGCGATGACGGCGCGGGCCTGGTGTGTGTCCTCGGCGGGCCACGGGAGGGTGGGCATGGCCACCACGCAGGCGCCGTCGTCGGCCCAGGCGGTCTGCAGGTCGACGTCGTCCACCGTCAGGTCGAAGGAGGCGGGGCAGACGTTGCAGACCTCCAGCCAGGGGGGCCGGCCCAGGAGCGAGTCGGGGGCGGTGCGCAGGAGCGTGAGGGGGGCGCTGTCGTCGCAGACGACCGGCGCGATCGGGGTGTTCGGATCCGGCGGCTGCGGCTCCTCCGCGCTGCACCCGAGGAGGCCGACCGCGGCGAGCGCCGACAGCATGGTCTTGGCGGCATCAGGCATCGCGGGCGGAGGGTAGCAGGGTGGTCGCGCGCGAGCGCGGATGATGAGGCGGGCAGAGGCGTCGCAGCCCCGCCCGCGTGCCCGGCCCCTGGCTGGCGGCGGATCAACCCTCCTGCAGGCGGGCCAGCAGCCGCTCCGCCTTCTCGATCTGGGCGTCAACCAGCTCCAGATCGTCCGTCAGGGCCTGCCGCCGGAGGGCGTTGCTGGCCTCGTCGCGGTCGGCCGCCAGATCGTCGCGCCGCGCGCGCAGCTCGTTGAGGAACGACTCGAACGCCGCCGCCTTGCGCAGCACCTTGCGGTCCAGCGGCGAGCTGAACAGGTGCTGCACGGCGTCAACGAGCCGATGGATCTTCTTCTTCTTGCCCATGCTCACTCCGTTGGATCCGGCGCATCTCGCCGGTCAGGCTGGCCGCCTTGAGGGCGTCGCCGCTCAGAACCGTCTCGTCGTAGCTGGCGTCGGGGGTGGCGCTCAGCAACATCTCTTCGGCCAGGGCCTGAAGGTCCGTGCCCCGCTCCACGAACAGGCGCTTGGCCGCGTCCGACAGCAGCCGCACCACCTCCGCGGCGTGGCCCGCGTCGTTCATCAGGCTGGTGGCCATGGCGCTGCTGATCCGCTGGTCGCGCACCAGGAGATCCAGGGTGATGTAGGCCTCCGCGTCGCGCTGAACCACCCGCCGCTCCAGCCGCTCGAAGCCCACCAGCTGCGCCACGGGGTCCTGCACCGCGCGGATCTCGTACAGCCGCCGCATCGCGCGCGCGACGTGCAGGCGCAGGTCCCGGTACTCGTGGCGGATGTCGGCGTTGCGCGACCGCTCGAAGCGCCGGGCGTTGGCCATCAGCAGCGTCATCTCCTTGATCGCCCGGGCGATGTCCCGGCAGGCCACGCGCAGGCTGTGCACCTCCTCCAGCTGCGCCGGATCCATGTTCGGCTGCGCGCGGGCGATGAACTCGACGATGGCCGTGTACAGCGTCTTGACCCGTCGGTAGTAGCCGTCGACCGCGTCGCGCTCCATCAACGACGGCTCGAAGTCCATCATCCCCGACAGGTCGGCCCGCGAGAGGATGTCGCCCCGGTGCAGGCCCAGGCCGTGCGCCACGATCTCAAACGCGTTGTCGAACAGGTGCTGGGTCTCCTTGAGCAGCACCTCCAGCGCCGTCGACGGCAGCCGCAAGGCCGCGTCGTTGAGGTACCGCGGCCCGGCGACGTCGGCGTCCTCCGCCTCGTTGAAGCGCCGCTCCAGCCCGCGCACCAGCGGCCCGATCAGCGGCGTCATCACCAGGACCCCGGCCACGTTGAACAGGGTGTGGAAGACCGCCAGCCGCAGGGTCCAGTCGTCGGGGGCCAGGCCGATGCCGTCAGACACCGCCTCCACGGCGACGCGGAACAGCGGCAGGCAGAGCACGGCGACCAGGCCCGTCACCCCGTTGAAGGCGAAGTGCGCCGCCGCCAGCCGCTTGCCCACGGCGTTGGCCCCCAGGGCCCCCAGGACGGCGGTGACCGTGGTGCCGACGTTGGCGCCGATGGCCAGGGCCAGGGCGCCGTCGTAGGTGATCTGTTCGGAGGCCAGGGCCGCGATGATCAGCATCAGCGTGGCGTGGCTGGACTGCATGATCACCGTGGCCACGGCTCCCAGGAGCGCGAAGACCAACAATCCGGAGAAGCCGGGCATGGCGTAGGAGGCCAGGTCGACGGCGCTCTGCAGCGTCTCGAAGCCCTCCTTCATGAAGTGGATGCCCAGGAAGAGGAACCCCACGCCGGACAGGACCTTGCCGACGCCCCGGACGGCCTTGCTCTGCTGCATGGCGAAGAAGAGCCCGAAGACCAGCATCGGCATGGCGTACGCGGAGATCTTCACCTTCATGCCGAAGCCGGCCATCAGCCACGCGCCCGTGGTGGTGCCGATGTTCGCGCCGAAGATGATGCCGATGCCCTCGCGCAGGCCCAACAGCCCCGCGGACAGGAAGGAGATCGTCAGGACGGAGACCAGCGACGAGGACTGCATGAGCGACGTCGCCACCAGGCCGAAGCTCATGGAGCGGGGCAGCGTCTTGGTGGAGCGCACCAGCACCCGCTCCAGGGCCCCGCCGTTGAAGGCGGAGAAGCCCTCCTCGAGCAGCAGCATGCCGAACAGGAACACGGCCACGCCGGCGGCGACGGTCTGGAACGCCGCGGACGCCCACATGCCCCACGCGAGGGTGATGAGGATCGCGAAGGGGAGGAGTCGCCGATGCACGGTCGAGCAGGCTACGCGGGGGCGCGCGCCCCGAACAGCGGCCTTGCCGGGTGGCTACTTCGCGTCGGCCCGCCAGCGCATCCAGGCCTTCTTGACGCGCTGGATCCGATCGAAGAAGCGCTGGTACAGCGGCGTCTTCGCGTCGGGGCTCTTGGGGTTGAAGGCGTCGATGACGTAGGGCACGTACATCGATCGACGCAGGGACCGCCAGCCGACGTGGGGGGAGCGCTGGACCCGGTGCCACATGCGCCCGTCGTGCACGGTCAGGTCGCCCGGCCAGGTCTCCACCATCACTTCGTCCCGGTCCGCGGTCTGGGTGACGAAGTGGATCTTGCGGAAGAGCGAGGCGAAGGCCGACTGGCGGTGGGTGCCCGGCAGCACGCGCAGGCCGCCGTCCTCCTCGCGGATGCGGTCGAAGTGCAGGCCGACGTTGAGCATGGGCCCGGGCATCTTCCAGTTGTAGAAGACGTCGCGCAGGGAGTCCGTGTGCCAGCCCAGGCCCGGGTACAGGCTCTGGTCGGTGTTGATGTAGCGGTTGAAGACGACGCCGTCCTTCTCCCGGTGGCCGATGCGCGCGTCCTCGCCGATCAGGCGCCGCACGGGCTCGAAGCGCTCGTGCTGCACGAAGCCCGACAGGAACTCGCTGAAGGTCGACGAGAAGCCCAGCCGCTGCAGGATCGGCTGGCCGTCCGGGTCTGTGCCGAACCACACCGGGACCCCGAACACCTTCTCCGTGCCCTCTGCCAGCAGCCGTGCCTGGGCGGCGTCCATGTCCTGCAGGATGCGGCCGACCTCGTCCTCCGAGGCCACGCGGTCGAACACCAGGTAGCCGTGGCGGTCCAGGAACGCCCGCTGGATGGGCGTGATGAGGTCGCGCAGGCGGAAGCGGGTGTCCAGGGGCAGCGCCGCGGCCTGCGCGGTGGCGTCGCCGTCGGGCAGATCGAGCAACGCGTCCTCGTCCAGGCAGGGGGGGGGCAGGTCGCTGGTGGGGGCAGGGGCGGTGGGCATGGCCGTCATCATCGTCTCCGTCCGGGGCTCAATCAAGTGATTGAGGAAGGGAGATTAATCAATCGATTGAACACGTCAAGCCTTGACGCGATCGATCCCCGTGGGGACCCTGCGGGCATGAGCGGACCCGAGACCCGAGAGCGCATCCTGGAGGCGGCCTGCAGCCTGTTCGCGGCCCACGGCTACGACGGCACGTCGACCCGGCAGGTGGGCGCCGCGGCGGGCGCGAACATCGGCACCATCGCGTACCACTTCGGCGGCAAGGAGGGCCTGTACCACGCCACCCTGGGGCGCATGTACGAGCGGGTCCTGGCCATCGACGTGCCGGTGGACCCCGACGGCGGGGTGGAGGATCGCATCCGCGCGGTGGCCGATCGCGTGTGGCGCCACTGCCGGGCCGAGCCCGACGCCGTGCGGCTGCTGCTGCGCCACGTCGTGGAGTACGGATCGCTCCCCCGCCCGGTGAACGCCCAGTGGAGCCCCATCGTCCTGGAGCGCGCCCTGCAACTGGACCGGGCGCTGGGGGTGGCCGATCTGGGCTCCCGTCGGCTGCAGCTCCTCTCCCTCAACCACCTGGTCGGCCGCTACGCGATCGCCTCCCCAGAGACCCTGGAGCCGTTCTGCGACGGGGAGGATCCCGACGACGTCATCGCCCGGCACCTGGGCGACATCGCCGTGCTGCTGCTCACCCGGTAGGATCGCCGCGTGGCCGCCTACGAACACCACATCTTCACCTGCATCAACGAGCGGGACGACTGCGACGCCCGGGGCTGCTGCGCGCTGTCGGGGGGCCTGGACGTGGCCGCGTGGTTCAAGGCGGAGGGCAAGGCCCGGGGCTGGAAGGGGCGCGTGCGCGCCAACAAGGCAGGCTGCCTGGACTTCTGTGAGTTCGGCCCGGTGGTGGTCGTGTACCCCGAGGGGGTCTGGTACTCGCCTCGCACGCAGGCCGACGTGGCCGCGATCTGCGACCGACACATCGACGGCGGGGAGATCGTCACCGAGCTCCTGGTGCCCGGGCTGAACTGACGGACTCGCCGGGGGGGATCCGGCGTAGGGAGTGTGCCGATGGCGGATCAGTTGGTCCTGGTGGTGGAGGACGACCCGCACTTCGGGCGGCAGCTCACCGATCTCTTCGAGTTCCTTGGCTACCGGGTGGAGCTGGCGACCACGGGCACCGAGGCCGTGTCCCGCTTCGAGGAGCTGGACGTCGACTTCCTGCTCACCGACCTGATGCTCCCGGGCATGAGCGGGGTCGAGGTCGTCAAGTGCGTGCGCGGGCTGGCTGGCGGCGAGCGGCTGCCGGTGATGATGATGAGCGCCATCTACAAGAACCCGCGCCTGTTCGAGAAGGAGCTGCGGGATCTGGACATCCTGGAGTTCGTCGCCAAGCCGTTCTCGCTCATCGACCTGGGCCGGAAGATCGACGCGGTGCTCGACGACACGGTCGAGCTGGACGTCGAGGACGCGCGCATCACGGCGACGGGCTCGTGGCGCATCGAGGACATCGACGACGCGCTGGGGGACGGCGACAAGAAGATGGAGCCCCTGGGAGCCTTCGATCGACGCAGCCTGTTCACGCTGCTGCTCGACCTCTTCCGGGGCCACGCGGCCGGCCGCCTGCTCCTGAGCCACCAACGCTCCCATCGGGAGATCTTCCTGCTCAACGGCTACCCCGTCTGGGCCACCAGCGACGACCCCGACGAGAGCGTGGAGGCGCTGATGGTCCGCCTGGGCACCCTGCCCGCCACCGCCATGCCGCAGCTGCACGTGCAGGCCTTGCGCGATGGGATCACCGTGCCCGAGGCGGCGGTGCGCTCGGGGCAGTGCAGCGGGGAGCAGCTGCTGGCCGCCGAGCGCGCGCGGGTCAAGCGGGTGGTGACCGGCGCGTTCCAGTGGTCCAGCGGCGAGTACGAGTGGATTCCCGGCGACGAGTTCGTGGACCGCGTGGCCTTGCACGAGGTCAACCCCGTGCCCTGCCTGGCGGAGGCCGTGACGCACTACATGGCCGTGGACGAGCTGGCGGGGGACCTGCAGTCGCGCTCGGACCACCTGTTCGTGGAGGGCAGCCGCCGGCGCCGCCTGGGCTCCTACCTGCAGCTCCCCACGGGGCTGGGCGGGCTGGACGCGGACATCGGCTCCGGCTGCACCGTGGACAGCCTGTTCCCCAAGTACAGCGCACACTCCCAGGCGCTGATCCAGACCCTGTGGCTGATGTTCCGGCTGGGCATCGCCGACTCCACGGAGGCGGCCCCCGAGGCGCCCCGGCAGCTGCGGCCCCTGGGCCAGAGCGGCGAGCAGTCGCGCCCTCCGCCGGCCGCGTTCCTGCCGGCCGCCGGGGAGCTGGCGGGCACGGAGACGGTGCGCGCGCCCCAGGCCAACGCCGAGCCGATCCTGCAGGACTACGCCCACCTCATGGCCGGCGATCACTACCGCTTCCTGCGCCTGTCGGCCGACGCGGAGCTGCCCGCCATCGTCGAGGCCTACCAGCGGGGCAAGCGCCGCTACATCCCCCAGGACTTCGCCGGCGACGTGCGGGTCAAGGCCCGGGAGCTGCACGAGCGCCTGGAGCTGGTCTTCGACACGCTGTCGGATCCAGGGCGCAAGGCCGCCTACGACGCCGAGCTGAAGCGCCGCGCCGCTGAGCACCAGCAGCGTCGACCCGGCGCCGCTGAGCGCCTGCGATCGGCCCGGGCGCTGGTGGCGGCGGAGGACTTCGCCCAGGCCATGCCGGTGCTGCAGGAGCTGGCCGACAGCCACCCCAACTCCGCGGAGGTCCTGTGCCTGCTGGGTCGCGCCGAGCACCGCCGGGTGGGGGGTAGCGCCCAGGTCGGCCGCGAGCTGCTGGCCCGCGCCCTCACCCTCGACCCCTTTCACGCGCGCTGCCTGCGCTACCTGGCTGAGCTCGAGCGCGCCGAGGGCCAGGGCGCTGCCTACCTGGACGCGGTGCGTCGCCTGCGCCAACTGGACCCCGAGGACCCCTGGCTGGCTCTGCACGGCAGCTGATCGGCTACCCTTTCGGCCCGATGTCCCGCTCCCTCACCCTGCTGCTCCTGCTGGCCTCCCTCTGGGTGGCCGCGCCCGCCTCTGCCAGCGCGATCACCAGCGGCTCGTTCAACGCGCCGGGGGAGAGGTCGCACAACATCGCGGTGGGCTGGCCCGAGGTCCACTACATGTGGGAGGGGCTGGTCAAGGACAAGGTCGCCCTGGGGCCCCGGATCGACATCCGCATCTGGCCCTTCGTGGCCAACGCCGGCCTGCAGATGCGCTTCCGCCTGCTCAACCAGGGCAAGACCTCCCTCGCGCTGCTGGTCTACCCGAACATCGGCTTCGCGGGCTTCGGCGGGGCCCGGGCCGACTACCCGCTCATCCGCCTGTTCGCGTCCCGCGCGTTCGACGGATCCGTGGGCGGCGGCGCCAACCTGGGCCTCCTGGCCAGCTTCCGCCTGGCCCACAAGTGGCACATCCTGGCCGGCTTCGAGAACCCGACGATGATCTGGTTCTTCCCCACCTCCAGCGGCTGGTTCGTGGAGTGGCCGCTGCTCTTCAGCGCCGGGGCCCAGTTCGACATCAACTTCCGCACGTCCGTCTGGGCGCGCATCGGCGGCGGCCCCGCCCTGCTCTTCACGGGGCCTTCGCTGTCCATCGGCGGGCACGGGAGCCTGACCATCGGCGCGCAGTTCCGGTACTGAGCCCCGCAGCCGCGCTCAGCGGGTCAGGGCGACCAGCAGGCTCTTCATCGCCGCGTACTCCGGGTCCTCGGGATCGCAGTCGGTGGCCGCGGTGGCGTCCGCCAGCCCCTGGTCCCGCAGCCCGAGCATGCGCAGGGCGTGGGCCCGGTTGGCGTGGGCCAGGCAGAGCGTGGGGTCCCGGCGCAGGGCTTCGTCCCAGCGGTCCAGGGCGTCGTCGACCTTGTAGTCGTAGAACTGCGCGTTGCCCGCCCACAGCAGATCCAGGGCCGTGGCCTCGGGGCCCGCGGCGCGCTCCAGCAGGTCGTCGCGCAGGATGCGCCAGTCGCCCTGGAAGTCGGCGATGTACTTGCCGCCGCCGCGCTTGCCCTCGAAGTCCAGGCCGGTCCACTCCCACAAGCGTGGATCGGCGGCGTCGGCGTCGGTCATGGCCTGTCGCCCCGCGTCGGCCCAGGCGTCGATGTCGACGTCTTTCGCGCCCTGCAGCGCGGGCAGGTCCGAGGCCAGCAGCATCTTCGCCAGCGCGGCCGCGATCAGGTAGTTGCCCTCCACTGAGGGGTGGCAGTGGTCGTAGATCAGGTCGTAGCCGATGAGCCCGCCCTCGCTGTGCTCGCGGAACAGCCGCTCGGCGTCGACCACCCCCAGCACCCCCGGCCGCCGTTCGAAGGCGGCGATGGCCTGGGACACGGCGGGCACCACGCGGTTGGGGTACTCCGCCCGCGAGCGCGCCAGGTCGTAGAGGGGCCGCGCCTGGTCCCGGTGCCCCGCCATCGCCAGGCCCTGGGCCCGGGTGAAGACGGCGCGGGGGTCCTCGGGGTGCATGGCAAGGGCCTCGTCCACCGCCGCGAGCATGTCGTCGGTGCGGCCGTCGCGCAGGGCGGAGTCGGCCCGCTCCATCAGCAGGTTGAAGCGATCGCCCTCCTCGCCGCCGTAGGGGAACCACGCGGGGTCCTGGAAGTCGTTGGCGGCGGGGTTCATGACCACCACCGGCGTCCCGTGGCTGCGGGCCAGGTCCACGATCTTGCCGACGTTGTGGGTGAAGGTGCGGGCGGCGTACTCCAACTCCAGCTCGCCCATGCGCGCCCGCTCGGTCTTCGGCACCGCCTGCATGCTGTCCAGGTGCATGGCCGGGATCTGGTCGATGGGGTCGACGCCGCGCTCCAGGCCGCCGCGCTCCTCGTCCCCGCCCACCATGGGCGCGTCCTCCTCCTCCGGGTTGCCGTTCCTGCCCGGCTCCGGGGGCGGCTCGTTGCCGGTGCTGCGCAGCAGGTCGGGTCGCTCCCGGGCGAACGTCCGGTGCAGCGCGGCGTAGAGCCGCCATCGCCCCAGGCGCTGGTTGGCCAGCAGGGTCCGCGTGTAGCGCCGGTGCTCGCCCGGCTTCATGAAGGTCTTCCAGGAGCTGAGCTCGAGCAGCTCGTTGTTGCCCGAGTAGATCACCACCAGGTCCCAGGCGCTGACCTCCCAGACCTGCCGCGCGGCCCACAAGAGCTGCTGGCTGGACCAGGCGACGGTGCCCAGGTTGACGACCTGCACGTCGGTCTCCGGCAGCGCCTGCTGGAGGATCTGCTCCAGGCGGTGGGGGAAGGCCCCGGGCTCCAGCACGCCGTAGCCGTGGGCGGCCGATCCGCCGAACACCGCCACGCGGAACGTGCCGGGCTGCTTGTGGACGCCGAAGGGGTGGAAGTGGTGCGACTGGCCCGAGGTCATCAGGTCGACGCCCGCGCGGGTGGTCGAGGGATGCCACAGGGGAGGGGAGAGGATGTGATCGGCGAACCAGGTGTTGGTGCGATCGGGGGTGGGCTCGACGCCGGCCGCGCGCAGGGCCAGCTCCAGGCCTCCGAGCACCCCGGCGAGCACCACCAGCGAGAACAGCAGCAGCCGTCCGGGGGACAGGCGGCGGGTCCTGCGGGGAGGGTCGGTGGGGGTCAACGGCGGGGCGTCAGCTCTTAGTCCAGATCGATCTCGCGCACGCGGGCCGACCGGGCCTGCTCGCGCTCGCGCTTGTCCTGCAGCAGCCGCATGGCCTCGTAGACCCGACTCTGGCGGACCACGTACCAGACCTCGTCCTTCGCGGTGCGCTGCAGCATCTGCACGGTGAAGGGGTCCTGCCAGGTCCAGCGCTCCTCCTGGATCGTCTCCCACTCGGCCTTCGACGACATGGTGGCGGGGCGGGCGACCTCCCGCGCCTTGTAGGCGGACTCGCCGTACTTCGTGACGAACTTGTTCCGCAGCTCGCGGCCCTCGCGCTTCGTGAAGGGGCCCTTGTAGAAGACCTGCACCTCCATCAGCTTGTCGTCCCAGAACTTCCACTTCACGGTGGAGACGCCGCCGTCCTCACCCGGCGCGGGCATCTCGATCAGCCACTTGATGTGCGGATCGGGGACGTTCTGGGGCTCCATGGGCCGGCCCCGAACCGCCATCAGCGCGTCTGGTGCGATGCCCCAGAGCACGTCCTGGTAGCCCGAGGGCAGCACGGCGTCGCCGCCCTCCCCCGGCAGGTCGTTCGGGTTCCCGAAGATGGAGTCCTGCGCCGCGGCCGAGGCCGGCAGCAGCAGGGCGAGCAGAGCGAGCAGCCTCAGCATGGATTCGAGCATAGAGGATCCTCCGGTGAGACCGTGGAGGCAGGCACGACGTCGTCGGGGTCGTACTCCGCCGTGGCCCAGGCGACCGCGATCATGGCGACGTCTCCCTGCTGGACCAGGCAGTGGGCCAGGCCGGCGGGCACCCGCACCGTCAGCGCGTCGGCCGCCTCCATCCGGATCGACCGACGCAGCCCCTGCTCCGGGTCCCACAGCTGAAGCTCGGCGCAGCCCTGCACCACGCTGAACCACTCGTCCATGCGCCGGTGCAGGTGGTCGCCCCGCCGGTCGCCGTCGACCCCGGACTGCACGACGTAGAGCTCGCCGAAGACCGCGTCGGGCGGCAGCTGCGATGCGCCCAGGGCCACGTGCAGCCAGCCCCGCGCGTCCGAGCGCCGTCGCCCCCGCAGGATCTGCACGTCGTCCAGCCGGCTCACGCGGCGGCCCGGGCGGCGTCGATGGTGCGCTGCAGCCCCTCGCGCAAGGAGACCTGGGGGACGTAGCCCAGCAGGCGTCGGCAGCGCTCGGTGGAGCCGCAGAAGCGGGGGACCTCGCCGGGGCGGGTGGGCACCGCGCCGGGCTGCAGCAGGTCGGGGGGCGCGCCGGCCAGATCGAAGACGGCGCGGGCGATGTCCACCACCCGGTGCTCGTCGCCGCTGG
>CALCXL010000632.1 GCA_937907595.1 uncultured Pseudomonadota bacterium | reverse complement strand
TCTTCCAGTACATCGACCGCATCCACACCGGCATGCTGCACATCAACTCGCCGACCATCGGTGGGGAGGCGCAGCTTCCCTTCGGCGGGATGAAGAAGACGGGGATCGGTCCGCGGGAGATGGGCACGCAGGCCGTCGACTTCTTCACGGAGTGGAAGACGGTCTACATCGACTGGAGCGGCGGATTCCGGGGCGGCAACCTGTACTGACCGACGACGCGGGGCGGCAACCTCTACTGATCGAAGGGCGGGGCGGGATCCCCGAAGCGATCCCGCCCCGGTCGATCAGCGCACGGAGCCGACGAGCGCGGCCAGCTGAGCCTCGCGCTGCAGGCCGACGGCCTTGCCCACCTCGTCGCCGCCCTTGAAGACGGAGACGGTGGGGATGCTGCGGATGCCGTACTTGATGGCGACCTGCTGCGCTTCGTCCACGTTCACCTTGACCACCTTCACCCCGGGGTTGGCGGCGGCGAACTTCTCCAGGATGGGCGTCTGGGCCCGGCAGGGAGCGCACCAGGCGGCCCAGAAGTCGACCAGCACGGGGCCGTCGGCGTCGAGCACCTGGCTCTGGAAGTCGGCGCTGCCGACGTTGAGGATTCCTTCACTCATCGCTCACTCCTCACAGCCGGCCAGGACGCTGGCCAGCACTGCGGACACGACGGGGGAGACGACGCGGTAGTGGCGCTGTCGTCCGTCGGCGGTGGATTCCAGGATTCCGGCGTCCCGCAGGATCGCGAGGTGCCGGGACACCAGGGGCTGCGGGAGGTCCAGGCACTGGACCATGTTCCCCACGCAGCATTCGCCGGACAGAAGGCCCTCCAGGATGCGCAAGCGCACCGGATGGGCCAGCGCTTGCAGCACCGCGGCTGCTCGCTCCAGCTCCATCTCGCTTCGGCAGGGTGCGTCGGCGAAATATGTCATATGCGGAATGTAATACTTGTTTGGGATTCGTCAAGGGCTCGCGAAGAGGTAGTCGAGGGGTGGCAAACACCGTTGTGCCCCCCGGTCCGGCTGGTACCTTGCGAACGCGCCGAAGAAGCCCCCGGTGGAACGGTGTGCCCCACGGACAGGCCCGACGTGTGCAGCGAGGGCTCGGAATCGAGGGGCCAGCGGTCGCGGTGAGCGGCTGGCTGGCTACCCGGAGGCAGGATGCAGGCAGGCAAGCGAGTGGTGGGCAGCCGTGGGGTCGCGATGGGGGCGATCGTGCTCTGCGTCGCCGTGTGGAGCCCCCGCGCCGGCGCCGCGCCCCCCCCGTGGACCCCGTCCGATGCCGCCCAGGCCTCCGCGACGCTGGAGGGCGACGTGCACCGCGCCGAGGCCGCCTACGACGCCGCCCGCATCGTGGTGCCTCCCCGCCCGGAGCTGATCGCGGCGATCGGCCTGGCCGGAGCGTCCCTGGGGCTGGGCATCGGCTCCGGCGCAGCTTGGGGAGCGTCCCAGACCCAGGCCCAGCTCCTGTACCAGGGGGTGCACGTGGGCGAGTCGCCGACCCCCTACCTGGAGGCGGGCCAGTCCGCGGCCACGGCCTCGGGCGTTTTGGGCGTGACGTCCCTGCTCAGCGGGCTGGGCGCGGGCACGCTGGCGGTCCTGATGTGGAAGCCCTGGCCCCCCTCGGGCCCGGCGAAGTGGGGCGCAGTCCCCGTGGTGGAACCGGTGCCGGGCGGCGTCGCCCTGAGGGTGGTGGGACGATGGTGAACGTGCGAGGCCTCCTCCTCATGACCGCCGTGGCCCTGGCGGGCTGCAGCTGGATCGACCCCCTGCAGGTCGTCTGCGCCACCACCAGCGACTGCGTGGATGGCTACGTCTGCAGCAGCGCCATCCCCACCGATCTGGGCACCTGCGTCGAGCGGGCGGGGGGCGGCGGCGACGACGACGACGACGTGTTGCCGGAGACGGGCCCGGTCTCCGGCCTGGACCTGGTGGGGCTGAGCGTCAACCAGGGGGTGGAGATCCGCCTGCTGGACGGCACCGACTGGATCGACAACCGCAACTCCGACGTGGTCGCGGGGCGCCCCGGCCTCCTGCGCGTCTACGTCGAGCCCCAGGACGTCTGGGAGCCGCGCTCGGTGCGGGCGGTGCTGGACTTCGACGACGGCCGGAGCTTCACCGTCGACGAGGCGGTCAGCAACGACCCGTCGGAGGACACGCGCATCGGCTCGACGATCAACTTCGACCTGGCGGGCGAGGAGTTCGTGCAGGACGTCGGCTTCTCCGTGCGCCTGCTGGAGGTCGAGTACGACACCGACGAGGACGGCTCGCCCCTGCCCTACGAGGGCACCCGGGAGGCCACGCGCTGGCCCCGGGACGCGGGCGAGTTCGCCGATCTGGGCGCGGGCCGCTCGGGGGTCCTGGACCTGCGCCTGGTGCCGGTCCGCTACAACGCCGACGGCTCGGGACGGGTGCCGGACACCAGCGACGCCGCGGTGGAGATCATCCGGGCGCAGATGATGAAGATGTACCCCACCCAGGAGGTCCGGGTGACCCTGGAGTCGCCCATGGACTGGGGCAACACGGTGTCGCCGAACGGCGCGGGCTGGAGCGAACTCCTCCAGCAGATCTTCTACCTGCGCCAGCAGCGCAGCATGCCCGGCAGCAGCTACACCTACGGCCTCTTCGCGCCGGCGGTCGACCGCTGGGCCTTCTGCGGCGGGGGCTGCGTGGCCGGCCTGTCCATCGCGGTGCTGAGCGCCAACGACTCCGACTCGCGCGTCAGCATCGGCCTGGGCTACGGCGACGTGAGCACCGCGGAGACGATGGCGCACGAGGTCGGGCACGCCCACGGCCGCAGCCACGGTCCCTGCTCGGACTTCGGCAACATCAACAACGTCGACCCCAACTTCCCCTACCAGAACGCGCGGCTGGGGGTGGTGGGCTACGACATCCTCGACGGCGACGTCAAGGAGCCCAACAACTACGCCGACCTGATGGCCTACTGCGATCCGATCTGGGTCTCCGACTACACCTGGAACGGGTTCATGGACCGCATCCGGGCCGTGGGCCCCCAGGAGCAGTTCGTGGGGGACCCGCAGGTGCAGGAGGTGCTGACCGTGCTGGTGGGGCCCGAGGGGCTGAGCAACCCCCTGCGCAGCAGGGCGCCGGCGCGCTTCGCCCGCGGGGAGCACCCCGTCACGGCGCGGGGCGTCGACGGCGACACGATCTCCGTCGACGGCGCCCGCTTCCTGCCCTTCGACCACGTCGACGGCGGCCTGCTCGTCTTCCCGGCCCCGCCCGACGGCGCGAAGTCCGTGGAGGTCGAGGGCTTCGGGACGCTGTCGCTCTGAGCGACGTCGGGGTGAGGCTGCCCCGCCCACAACCACCGATCGACATCGCCCGATCCCGCTCTATCCTGCGGAGGCTGTGACCTCGCCCTCCCCCCCCGATCCGCCGGCCGCCGACGAGCCCCTCGTCCCGCCCCCGCGGCCCCGAGCGGCAGCGCGCCCGCGCCCGATCCCCACCGTCGCCGTGCCCCCGCCCAAGCAGGAGGCGCCGACCCTGGGGCCCTCCAGCGGTGTCGGTGGACGGCTGGCCCGGGGCCTGCTGCGCGGGATGGCGAAGCGCGTGGCGTCGAACCTCCCCGATCCGGTGCGCAAGGCCGCCCGCAGCGCCTTGGGTCGCGAGGAGGCGGCCCCCGAGCCCGTCGCCCCCCCCGCCCCGCCCCCCCGGGTCGACCGGGTGGACCCCCAAAGCTCCGCCGCGAACAAGCGCCGCACCTCCTCCCGCGACGACTTCGACGCCGACGCGGCCGAGCAGCACGACGCCGCCCACGGCCTGGAGACCATCCCCCACACCGGCTACCTGCCCGACTGGCCGGGCACCCCGCGCTTCATGATGCCGGCGGCCGCGGTGGACGAGGACATCGAGGGCCGGCTGTCCTGCGGCTACTGCGGCGTGGGCGACAGCGGACGGATCCGGGCCCAGGCCAACACGGACATCGACCCCAGCGAGGTGAGCTTCGAGCTGGAGACGGCCGGCGCCGGGGACCTCAACTGGGGCCGCGTCGGCCGGCGAGCGCCGACCCTGGGCTGCAGCAAGCTCAACATCGCCACGGGCCAGCAGGGAACGCTCTTCCCGATGCACCTGGTGCCGTCGCTCAAGGAGCGCTACGGCGCGGCCCGCAAGCCGATCACCTACGAGCAGGCCATCGCCCGCTTCGCCGACCTGATCCTGGACCACCGGGAGCCGGACACGCAGATCCTGGTCTACGGCTGCGGCCAGATCGACTACTTCAGCATCTTCGCCATGCAGGAGGTCTTCCGCCTGCTGGGCGTGCGCAACATCGCCGGCAACGCCGAGCACTGCCTCAACGCCGGCGCCGTGCACAACGAGATGCTGACGGGGCAGGAGGGCCCCTTTCTCACCTTCGACGGCGCCCTGGACGGGCCCGGCCGCTTCTACCTGCTCAACGGCTGGAACGGCCTGATCACCCACCCCGGCGCCTGGAACCGGCTGGTGCGGCGGCGGGACTTCGACGGCTACTTGATCGACGTGATGATGAGCGAGTCGGCGCGCTACGTGGAGAAGCGGCTGGGCCCCGAGCGCGTGCTGCTGGTGCGATCGGGCTCCGACCCGCAGCTGGCCCTCGGCGTCGCCCACCAGCTCCTCAAGCACCACCGGGGCGCCATCGACCGCCGCTTCCTGGACGCCTTCGCCGACTGGCGCACCTGGAAGGACTTCGAGACGCTGGCGAAGGAGCCGCGCTTCGCCCCCGACCGCGTGGCCGAGCGCATCGCCCCGGAGCCCGCCCTGGTGGCGCGGCTGGCGGCGGGGATGAAGGACATCGCCGCGCGCTTCGCCGACGAGGCCACCGTGCCCATCAACATCCCCAGCGTGGGCCTGAGCCAGACCAAGGGGGCTGTGT
>CALCXL010000631.1 GCA_937907595.1 uncultured Pseudomonadota bacterium | reverse complement strand
ACGGAGCTGTCGTCGTCGTCTCCCGAATCGTCGTCGTCCGCCGAGTCGTCGTCGTCCCCCGAATCGTCGTCGTCGACGGGAACGACGGAGCTGTCGTCGTCGTCCCCGCCCCCCGCGCTGTCGTCGTCGTCGACGGAGGGCAGGCAGGCGGTCAGGGCGGCCAGGAGCAGGAGCAGGCGGAGCACGGAGGTGTTCTAGCAGCGGCGGGCCGCTCGCCCGACGTCGAACCCCTGCCCCACGTCGGAACCCCGCCCCGCCCCCCTCGGATCGACGCTCGGCTCCAGCCCCCCACCCCCCGACCCCGCCCTCCCCCTGGCCGTCGGGGCGGCTTTCCAGTACCACTCCCTACGATGTCGGCCCCAGCCCCCGCCCCGCTGCAGCTCCTCCTCGCCCTGCCCGGCGCGGCCGTCGCCGACGACCCCCTCCTGCTCGCCCTCGCCCCCCGCCTGGCCGCTGGGGGCCTGGCCCTCCTCCCCCTCGCCCTGCCCGCGTCCCTCGACGACGCCGAAGCCGAAGCCCGGATGCGCGACGCCGCCCTCACCACCGACCCGACCCGTCTGGTGCTCGGCGGCTTCTCCCGGGGCGCCCGCCTGGCCGCCCGCGCCGTTGACGCCTTGGGCTGCCGCGCCCTCCTGGCCCTGGGCTACCCCTTTCACACCCGCGGCGCCCCGAACGACCGGGCCGGCTTGCAGCCCCTGCTCGCTGTCCGCGCCCCGACCCTGATCGTGCAGGGCGAGCGCGACGCCCACGGCTCCCGCTCCGCCCTCAGCAGCCTCCCCCCCCTGCCCCACCACGTCGCCCTGCACTGGGTCGCCGACGCCAACCACCGCTTCCTGCCCCGGGACCGCAGGACGCAAGCCTCCCTCTGGGACGACGCGGCCGCCGCGATCCTGGCCTTCGCCGCGAGCCTGGGCCCCGCCCGTGCCTGAGCCCCACGATGGCCGCCGCGCCCTCCACCTGCCCGGCTTCACCTACCTGCCGCAGTTCTTCAGCGTGGCCGAGTGCGACGAGCTCATCGCCTGCTTCGCCTCCCTGCGACCGATCTGGGAGCGCCGATACGCCCCGCCCGGCTCCCCCCTGGGCGGCGAGGGCGGCCGACGCCTCACCCGCCCCGTCTACTGGTTGGGGGCCTGGCAGTTCGCGTGTCTGGGCTACTACGCCGAGCCCGAGCACCGCGAGGACCGCTGCGTGCGCGCCGAGCCCCTGCCCACCTCCATGACCCGGATCCTGGACCGCCTCCGCCCGGTCCTGGCCGACGACCACGCCGACGACCACGCCGACGCCCCGCCCCCCGCCGACCCCCTCCCCAATACCTGCCTGGTCAACTACTACGGCCGCGAGGTGGGCGACGGCGTGCCCGTGGACTTCGCCCGCCTGAAGATGCACCGCGACGGCGAACCCGGGCCCGTCGTCATGATCAGCGTCGGCCAGCCCGGCCTGCTGGAGTTCCTGGACCCCGACCGCTCCCCCGATCCCGAGCTCGCCGTCTGGACCCGCAACCGCTCCGTCAGCATCCTCAGCGGCCCCGACTTCAAGGACCGGCTCTACCACCGCGTCTCCCGCGTGCGCAGCGGCGCCCAGCCGGTGATGACCTGCAGCGTGGACCGCTTCGAGCTGCGCCGCGTGAGCGTGTCGTTCAGGCACGTGCCCGCCGAGCTCATCCAGGACTTCGGACAGCTCCCGGTCGAACGACGCGACGCCGTGCGGGGCTACGTCAACGAGCTGTCCGAGGGCTCCGAGCACTGGCGCCAGCAGCTCGCCACCGAACGGGGGTAGCGCCCCCGCCGCCCCGTCGGCCTACGGAGGCACGACCTCCGGCACGATCCGCAGGAAGGCGCCGTCGCCGTCGTAGCCCGCGGGGTCGAACTGGGTGCCCAGGTCCGGGTCCTGCAGGAACAACAGCACGTCGGGGTACTGCGGCTCCGGCCGCACGGGCTGGCAGTCCACGCCCAGGATGGCGACGTCGTCGTCCTCGCTGAACTCCACGTTGAAGGTGGAGGTGGAGTCCACCTGCGCGGCGTCCAGGGTCACCATGGGGGCCTGGTAGGCCGCGGCCACCATCGCGTCGTAGCTGTCGGACTCCGGCTGCCAGGTGCAGGCGGCGCCCAGCCCGGCCAGGTAGGCGTCGCCGGACGTGCGCGTGATCCGGATCAAGACGACGTCGACCTGGGCCTGCCGCCGGTAGTCGCAGCAGTCCGTCCAGGCGCCGTCGAACTCGCCGATCTCGATCCGGAAGCAGTCCTCGCACACCGCCGAGCAGCCGCTCGCCAGCCCCAGGAGCGCTGCAAGCGCCAGGAGCCGCGCTACTGGAACCACCGGCTCTTCTTGGTGGCGGCGGCGATGCGGGCGGCTGCCTCCTTCGGATCGCTCCGGGTGGCCATGGCGCGCTGCACCTCCACCGCTGAGAGCTCCGAGGTGTGGCTGGGAAGGTCGTCGGGCACGCCGCTGGAGCGCGGGGCGGGGCGGGCGGGGGCGCTGGCGTAGCGCGGCGCCGATCCCTCAGGGCTCGACGAGGAGGGCGCGGCGCCCGGGGCCGAAGCGACCGACGCGTCAGCGTTCGCACCCCCGACCTCGATGCCCCGCGACGCCAGGGAGCGCTGCAGGCTGTCCTTGTCGATCGCCTTGGACAGCGCCTCCTCGGGCTCCACCTTGCCCTCCACCACCAGGCGCATCAGGGCCGTGTTCAGCTCGACCATGCCGAGCTTGCCGCCCACCTGCATGGACATCTGGATCTGGTGCGTCTTGCCCTCGCGGATGTTGGCCTTGACCGCGTTGTTGACGACCAGCACCTCCATCGCCGCGATGCGCCCGCCGCCCTTCTTCTTGAGCAGGTTCTGCGCGATGACGCCCTTGAGGGAGCTGGCCAGCATCGTGCGGATCTGGCCCTGCTGGTCCGAGGGGAACTGGTCGATGATCCGGTCGACCGTGGAGGCCGCCGTGTTGGTGTGCAGCGTGCCGAAGACCAGGTGGCCGGTCTCCGCCATCTCCAGGGCGATGTGCACCGTCTCCAGGTCGCGCAGCTCACCGCAGAGGATGATGTCTGGGTCCTCCCGCAGCGCCGCGCGCAGGGCCGCCTTGAAGGACAGGGTGTGAGTGCCGATCTCCCGCTGGTTGATCAGGCACTTCTTGTTCGGATGCACGAACTCGACCGGGTCCTCGATCGTGATGATGTGGTCGGTGCGCGTGCGGTTGATGTAGTCGATCATCGCGCTGAGCGTCGTCGACTTGCCCGAGCCCGTCGGCCCCGTCACCAGCACCAGTCCCTTGTGCAGCCGGCACATCTTGAGCATGGCCTCGCTCAGGCCCAGCTGCTCGGCGGTCAGGATCTCCTCGGGGATGATGCGGAACACCGCCCCCGGCCCCGTCAGGTCGCGGAAGTAGTTGGCGCGGAACCGGCCGACCCCAGCCAGCGAGTACGCGAAGTCGGTGTCCCGCACGTCGGAGAACTCCTCCCACGACGACTTCGGCGCGATCTCCTTGAGCAGCTCCACCATCTGGTCGCGGTGGATCGGCTGGCTGCCCATCCGCTCCATGGCGCCGTCCTTGCGGACCAGGGGCGGCTCCCCCGACGTCAGGTGCAGGTCGGAGCTGCCGCGCTCCATCATCGCCCTGAACAAGGAATCGATGCGGGCCATGCCTCAGCTCCCTTCGCCGGCGAGCGCCGGCAGATCGAGGTCCACCACCAGCTCCGCGATGGAGCGGTAGGGGACCAGGTGCACCCGGCCGTCGGCGCTGCTCAGCCAGATCTCCAGGCCCTCGGGGCCCTCCTCCGCCTTCACCAACCGACCCCGCAGATCCCGCCCCGTCACCAGCTGGATCGCCACGGTCTGGTGGGCTGTCACCAGCGACTCCAGGCCCACCCGCGCCGCGCCCGCCACCTCCACGCCCCAGGCCACCGTCTCCCGCAGCAGCGAGTTGGTGTTGCGCAGGCGCTCCAGCATCATCGAGCCCAGCCGGCCCAGGACCATGACCCCCATGGACGCGTTGACGATCAGCCACTCCCGCATGGGATCCGCCGGCAGCACCAGCAGCTCCACGTCCGTGCGCGCCGAGGCCGACGCCGAGCGCTCCTCCTGGTCGATGATCGCCGCCTCCCCGAACATCGCGCCCGCCTCCAGGGTGGCGAGCGTGCGCTCCCCCCCGATGGCCACGCGCTTGCTGATGCGGACGATGCCGCTGATCACGACGAAGACGTCGGAGCCGGTCTCCCCCTCCTCGAACAGCCGCTCGCCCTCGGGCAGGGAGCGCCGACCGCAGAGGGCCGCGAGCTCGTCCAGGGGCCCCTCGGGCAGACCCGAGAACAAGGGCAGTCCACGCAGGATGTCTTTCACCGTGCCTCCGCTCCGGCCCATCCCCGCGGCGCCGGTCCCGCAGGCTACAACGCGATGCACTCCAGCGTCAGCAGCGCGCTGGCCGACCCCGTGGCGCCCATGCAGTCGGTCACCGTGAGCTGGACCTCGGCCTCCTGGAGCACCTCGTCGCCGGGACCGAGGGACAGCAGCTCGATCGCCGCGGCCACGCCGGGGCCCGACGAGCTGCCCAGGGACGCGGGACCCGCGCCGGTCAGGAGCGTCCACTCGTAGGTGAGGGCGTCGCCGTCGCCGTCCCAGGAGCCGCCGCCGTCCAGGGCGAAGTCGGCCTCGCAGTCCCCGCAGATGGGGAAGCCCAGGGTCGTCACCGGGCAGTAGACGATCCGGCTCGAGCCGGTGGAGCCGACGATGTGCGCGGTGGGCGGGGTGTTGTGGGGGCGCTCGGAGACCTGCACCACCACCAGGGCCCAGGCGCCCGCGGAGTTGCCCGCGGTGACCAGCACCTCGAAGACGTAGACGCCGGCCGCATCGGGCAGGAAGGAGGCGACGGCGTGGTCCGCTCCCTCGATGGCCACCCCCGCTGAGGACGGGGGCGCCGAGAGGAGGGACCAGGAGAAGGCCAGGGGCGCGCCCGCCTGGAAGGAGGCGGACGCATCGAGCGCCTGCTCGTCGCAGAGGAAGCCGCTGCCGACGTGCTCCGCCAGGGCGGTGGGGGCGGGGTTGTTCACGGCGCCGTCGCAGTCCTCGTCCACGCCGGGGGGCTCGGTGAGCTCCGGCGCGTCGGGGGCGACGGTGGGGTCGGCGTCGTCGCAATCCTCGCACGCGCGCCAGCCGTCGCCGTCGCCGTCGTCCTCCCCGTCGACGACCCCGTCGCAGTCGTTGTCCAGGCCGTCGCAGAGCTCGGGCGCCCCCGGGAACACGGTGGGATCCGACGGGTCGCAGTCCCCCGCGCAGGTGGGCACCGGGTCACCGTCGGGGTCCAGCTCGGCCAGCAAGAAGGCGCCGTCGCAGTCGTTGTCCAGGCCGTCGCAGAGCTCGGGCGACGCGGGGAAGACCGCGGGGTCGAGGTCGTCGCAGTCCCCGTCGCAGGGCCGCGCGCCGTCCCCGTCCAGGTCCGAGTCTGCGACGGTCAAAGCGCCGACGCAGCCGTTGTCCAGGCCGTCGCAGAGCTCGGGCGCGCCCGGGAACACGGTGGCGTGCTGGTCGTCGCAGTCCCCCTCGCAGACCCGCACGCCGTCGCCGTCCGCGTCGCCCTCCCAGGGGGGCACAGCGTCGTCGCAGTTGCTGTCGAAGCCGTCGCAGAGCTCGGGCGCGCCGGGGGCGTGGTCCTCGTCGAAGTCGTCGCAGTCGCCGGTGCAGGGCAGGAAGCCGTCGCCGTCGTTGTCCTGTTCGGCCGCGGGCAGGCCGCCGTCGCAGTCGGTGTCCAGGCCGTCGCAGCCCTCGTCGGCGCCGGGGTAGCGGTCGTCGTCGACGTTGTCGCAGTCGCCGTTGCAGGGCAGGAAGCCGTCGAAGTCGTTGTCCAGCTCGTTGACGGGCAAGGTGCCGTCGCAGTTGCCGTCGACGCCGTCGCAGAGCTCGGGCAGGCCGGGGCGCCGGTCCGGGTCGGTGTCGTCGCAGTCGTCCTCGCAGATGGAGAAGCCGTCGCCGTCCTCGTCCCGGTCGAAGAGCGGCAGGACCCCGTCGCAGTCGTTGTCCAG
>CALCXL010000630.1 GCA_937907595.1 uncultured Pseudomonadota bacterium | reverse complement strand
GCGCACGTCCTTGCGGGAGCCGGTCGCCGCCTCGATCAGGTTGGCGGCAAGCACCAGCCGCGCCTCGCTCACCGATCCGTCGGGGATCTCCAGCGAGTCGCCCCACACCGACCCGCCGTCGGGTCGCCGCAGCACGATCTCCCCGGCGATCGCGTCCGACAGCATCGCCAGGTAGCCCGTCACCACGAAGTCGGCGCGGTGGGGCGCTGGCCATGCGCTGCAGCGCCTCGTCGCTGAGGGGCATGGTGCGGGGCAGGCGCGACGACGTGCGGTTGCGCGGGTCCTGCACCAACGGCACCACGCGCACGTCCCCCAGGCGGTTCATGAGACCGGCGATGTCGCAGACAAGGCCGGCGGCGAAGGCGGCCAGATCCTTGCTGGGCTCGGCGAGCACCAGCGAGGGGAACAGCACCTTCTTGAACGGCGGCAGCATGGGGCACGATCGTAGCAGCCCGCGGAAGGACTCCTCGCGACCCGCAGGAGGGCCGATCAGCCGTGAGAGGTGTTGGCCTCCAGCCAGCGCTCGGCGTCGATGGCGGCCGCGCAGCCGGTCCCGGCCGCCGTGACGGCCTGACGGTAGACCGAGTCCTGCACGTCGCCGCAGGCGAAGACGCCGTCGACGTTGGTGTAGGTCGAGTCGGCCTTCGTGATCAGGTAGCCCGCGTCGTCCATGTCCAGGATGCCCTTCCAGACATCGCTGTTCGGCTTGTGGCCGATGGCGATGAAGAGGGCGTTCCAGGGGTGCTCGACCTCCTCGCCCGTCTTGGTGCTGCGCAGGGTGACGCCGGTGACGCCGGCCTCGGGGCTGCCCTGGATGGAGGCGACCTGGGAGTTCCAGTGGAACTCGATCTTGTCGTGCGCGAGGGCGCGGGCGGCCATGATCTTGGAGGCGCGCAGCTCGTCCCGCCGCACGATGACGTGCACCTTCGTGCCGTAGCGCGTGAGGAACAGGGCCTCCTCCATCGCGGTGTCGCCGCCGCCGACGATGCCGATCTCCACGCCCTTGAAGAAGGCGCCGTCGCAGGTGGCGCAGGCGGAGACGCCGTAGTTGGTCAGCCGCTTCTCGTCGGGCAGGCCCAGCCACTTCGCGTCGGCGCCCGTGGCCACGATGATGGTGTCCGCCAGGACGATGTCGTCGGGGTCCTCGTCGATCTCGCAGCGGAAGGGGCGCGAGCTCACGTCGACCTTGCTGACCATGCCGTAGCGGAACTCGGTGCCGAAGCGCTCGGCCTGGGCGCGGAACTTCTCGATGATCTCCGGGCCCATGATCCCGTCGGGGAAGCCCGGGTAGTTCTCCACGTCCGTGGTGATCATGAGCTGACCGCCGGGCACCAGGCCCTCGATGACCAGGGGCTTGAGCTCCGCGCGGGCGGCGTACAGGGCCGCGGTGAGGCCGGCGGGGCCGGCGCCGATGATGAGGACGCGGGTGTGCTGTTCGGGCATGGCGACGGGCTCTCCGGAGGCGGGATCGGGCGAAGGGGCGGGAATCTAACAACGCGAAGGGAGCGGATCCACCGGGGGCGGGGGCCCGACGTCGCTTTGCTGCGCGATGGCCCTCGGGAGCGCGGGCGCCGGGGCCTGGGGCGGGCGCTGGGAGGATGGGCTGGCGGATCGGGGGGGGCGCCGGCTATCGTGCAACGGCGACCCCGCCCGGACGACCCAATGCGCCGACTTCGACCCGACACGCAGCGCGGCTTCACGATCATCGAGCTGGTGATCGTCATCGCGATCATCGGCATCCTGGCCGTGCTCTCGATCCCGAACATGTCGGCGTGGATCGGCCGCATGCGGCTCAAGCAGGGCGCCCAGCACCTGCAGTCGACGATCGAGAACGCGCGCCGCTTGTCCCTGTCCACCGGGTCCCGCCACTGCCTGCGCTTCATCACCGACCCGAACTACGCCAGCGGCGAGGACGACGCCTGGCTCATGACGACGGTGCTGCAGGTGGAGACGGCGCCGAACACGGGGCTGTGGACCACCGTGACCGCGCCGCCGGAGCTCGCCGGCTGGATCAACGACGAGACCACGGAGCTTCACAAGGCCATCACCCTGGAAGGCGGCTCGGACACCACCGTCTTCCCGGACGTGCTGGGCTGTCCGGGCATGCTCTTCAACACCTTCGGCTACATGGCCAACCCCGTCACGGACTTCGCCGAGCCCTGCGGCGGCCAGAACTGCGCGCGGTTGACGCTGCGAAACAAGTCGGCCATCGGCCCCATCGAGCAGCGCACGCTCTGGGTGGACCGGGGCGGCAACGTCCGCATGACCATCAACCCCAGCACCCCCCCGACCCTCGGCCCCACTTGACAGCGGAGCTGAGCCCCCCCTCGGACCTGCTCCAGGGGCCTCCGGAGCCGGGCCAGCCGCCGCGCATCGTCGCGCGGGAGGCCGGCTTCGCCCTCAAGCTGCTCTCCGCGTCCCAGGACGCCCCCATGCCGCCGGGCCAGGGCCAGATCCTCCTGGTGCTGCGCGGTCAGGCGATCATCGAGGAGTTCGGGGACGAGAACGTGGTGCACACCGCGCAGCCCGACCACCGGCACGTCCTGGCCGAAGGCGCCCTCTTCCGGGTGGCCAACGACGCCCGCTGGGCCGTGCGCGGGGACGCACAGACCCGGGTGCTGGCCGTGAGCACCAGCGTGCCCCGTGAGGCCCACCGCCAGGAGGACGTCCTGGCCCTGGCCCGCAAGCGCCCGCACATGTCGCCGCGGCTGCTCTTCGAGAACGAGGCCGTGCGCGTGGAGTTCAGCGCCGCCCGCGGCCTGCTGCCCTTTCGGGGGTGGGTGCCCTACGACCACACGGCCACGGGCGCCGAGTACGCGATCATCCTGGCCGGGCGCTTCGAGGGGCGACTCAAGACCGAGCAGGGCGGGTGGTGGCGGGGGGACCTGCCCGCGGGCAGCCTGCTGCGCGTGCCCGCGGGGGTCGCGCACAACTTCCGGGCGCGCGGCCGCGGCCTGAACGTAGGGCTGATCGTGTCCCCGCGCATGCACCGCCCCACCGAAGGGGCCGTCGACCGGGACGCGGTCAAGGGCTCGTTCACGCCGTTCGGGCGCTGATCCGCGCTCACCTGCGGGGGCGATCCGGCTCGACCGCCGACCTCACAACCCCCCGGCGCCGGCGGCGTTGGCCGCTCCGGGGTAGCTGCGCGCCATGCGCTCGTAGTACCGCGCCTCGGGGTGCAGGCCGTGGCGGTGGGCGAACTTCGCCAGGTCCTTGAAGCGCCGGTAGGGATCGAACTCCAGGTTCCAGCGCAGCTTCTCGTGGTCCAGGGGGCAGAGCGTCAGGCGGCCCGCGTCGCTCTCGGCCATGGAGTTGGTGCCGGCCATCACGCAGTGGCGGTAGTGAACGCAGTGGGCCAGGGACAGCTCGTGCCCCAGCTCGTGCACGGCGATCTTCAGGGCGCGCCGCAGGGGCTCGGGGTCCCGCACGGCCTCGCGCTCGCCGGTGACCGCGTTCCGTCGGGGCTTGCCAACGCGGTATGTGGAGAAGACGCCGACGCGCTTGCGGAAGTGGCCCAGCCCGAACACGTACTGCAGGTCGGGCACGTACAGGTCGCGATCGGTCACCGCCAGGCACGCGCCAGCCTGGGCCGGGCAGGTGCCGTCCAGGGCTTGGAGGACCACGTCGGCGTCGTACTGTCCCTCGTCGCCCCGTTTGGGGTCCAGGGCCTCAGCGGGGAGGGACAAGCCCTCCTCCAGGCGGGTCTCCAACTGGAAGTAGAGGCTGACAAACTCCCGCACGGGCTCCACCAGGCGGGCCGCGTCGGGGCGCTCGATCCGGCCCAGGGGCCGCAGGAGGATCGGCTGGTCCTGGGCCACGCGGTTGGGCTGGTCCGCCCGGTAGCGCAGCAGGTTCTGGCCCTCCTCCCGGAACTGGTTGAGCCAGGATCCGGGGCGGCAGTCCTGCTCGGTGAGCCGCTCCCACCCCTCCGTCCAGGTGGCGCCGGGGGCGTGATCGAGCTCCGGCACGTGCCCGAGGCAGCGATGCCCCGTTCGAGCCAGGTAGTCGTCGACGGCGTGCTCACCGGCCGGGGGGGTGCTTCCCACGAACATCGCCACTGCGGCCGTGAGCCCGAGCGTCAGCGTCAGGCTGAAGCCGAGCAGCGCCGTCCATGCGAACAGCCGACGTTTGGATTCGCGATCCATCGCTCCTACCGCGGGCGCGGTGTGGGTGCGATCACCTTAAGCCGGACTCTTCGGGAGAAGCGAGGAGAAAGAGCGCGGCCCGGAAGGCCTCCAGGCCCGATCGCCGCACGATCATGCGCAGGCCGGCCTGGTGGCGGCCCCGGGTTCCCCGCGCCTTGAGGGCACGGCTCATGCGCGTCAGGTCCAGCCAGATGACGACCTCAAACGACGGATCCGGGCCGCCGTCGCGCGCTTTGAGCTCCATCGACAGGCCGTCGGCGATGGGATCGTGGCGCAACGCGGAGGCCGCACCGGAGACCGCGTGGCCGATGTTCTCCACCAGCGAGCCGAAGCCCTCCACCGGTTCGCGGAAGCCGCCCGTGGAGACGAAGGGCTCCGGCGGCTGGTCCGGCTCCTCCCGCGCGCAGAAGTGCACGTCGTAGACCACGTCGCCGCCTGCGACCTCCACGTGGTCCAGCACCAGCCAGAGCAGATCCCGCTCGTCCCGCAACACCGCCGTCGTCATGCGCTCGTCACTCCCTGCCTTCCTGCGGGGACCCAGGGGGCCTCCTCGGGTCCGACGAGCACCGCCAACCAGCCGAAGAGGCCGGCGGCCAGGAGCAACTGGTTCTGGGGCATCCAGGCCGCGAGCAGCCCGGCGACCGCCCCCATCGCCGGCACCGCCGCGCTGCGCAGCCGGGGCAGCCGACGGGCCGAGACCCGCGCCGACAGCACCACCACCAGCAGGGCCGCCAGCAGACAGGCGCCCGTCTCCAGCCCCGCCGCGATCTCACCCCCGTAGCGCCCCCAGGCCCGCGCGCCGGCCGGAGCCAGGACGGAGCCCGTCGAGCCGGCGAGGGCGACGTGACCGACCGCGCCCAGGATCACGAACGGCAGGACCAGGTGGGCGGCGGCCAGCACCAGGCGGGGGGCCGCGCGGTCGGGCAGGGAGCGCACCGCGCGCAGGGGCAGCGCCGCGGGGCCCACCAGGG
>CALCXL010000629.1 GCA_937907595.1 uncultured Pseudomonadota bacterium | reverse complement strand
CACGTCCAGACCCACGCCGCGCACCAGGGGCATGACGATGAACGGCAGGCCGTCGACCTCGCCGAAGTCGTTGACCTCCACCACGTTGGGGTGGTTGAGCAGGCCGCCGACCCGCGCCTCGTTGATGAGGGAGCGACGCAGCCGCTCCCCCCGGCTGGCGATGCCCGCGCGGATGACCTTGATCGCCACCGGCTTGGTGAAGCCCGACGGCCCCCGAAGCTCCGCAGCGTACACCCGCGCCATGCCGCCCTCGCCCACGACGCCCTGCAGCGTGTAGCGGCCGAACTGGACGGGGAAGTCCTCGGCGATGAGCAGATCGGGGATGACGCGCGGCAACAAGACTCCTGGGACGCCCGGAAACCGCGGAGGTTCCCAAGGCGCGCAGCATAGCGGCCCGGGCCGAGTCTCTTTAACGCTCCGCCCGGCCTCTCACCACCTCAAAGGCCACCAGGGTGGCCGCGCAGGCGACGTTGAGCGACTCGATGCCCTCGGCCATGGGGATGCGCACCCGGCGGTCGGCCCGCCGCAGGGTGGCGTCGCTGACCCCGGTGGACTCAGCGCCCAGGACGAAGACCGCGCGGGCGGGCAGGGGCAGGTCGAACAGCATCCCGTCCCCTCCCCCGGCGAGGACGATGACGGAGAAGCCCGCGGCCTTCAGGGCGTCGAGGGCCGGCGGGAGATCGGCGCAGCGCAGGATCGGCGCCTTGAAGGCCGTGCCCGCCGACGCCTTGAGCACCAGCGGCCCCAGGCCGGAGTTGCCGCTGCGGGGCAGGACGATGCCCTCCAGGCCGGCCGCCGCCGCGGAGCGAATGCAGAGCCCCACGTTGCCGGGGGTGGTCACCCCGTCCAGGGCCAGCAGGTGCGCCACCGTGGGCGCGCGCGGCAGCCAGTCCTCCAGCGCGTCCATGGCCGGGGCCTCCACGTCGGCCACCACGCCCTGGTCCTGGCGGGCGTTCTTGGAGATCCGCGTGATCTCCCGCTCGTCGGCCCGGCGCACCGTGATCCGGCGCTTCTTGGCCGCGCGCAGGATGTCGTGAATCACGTCGCCCTTCGCGCTCCGGGCCACCAGCAGCTTGTCGATGCTGAGGCTGGGATCGCGCAGGGCCTCCAGCACCGGCTTGCGGCCGTAGACCGTGATCCAGCGGTCGCGCGGGTGCTTGCCGTCGGGGGGCGAGGCGGCGAGGGGCCGGGGCTTCAGGGGGTCCACCCATCGAACACGGGCTGGGCCACGCCCTGGGTCAGCGTCACGCCGTAGTTGGCCGGCAGCTCCTCCCAGACCTCCCGGGTGGCCTGCGCGTCGGGCCAGACGACCTCCACCCGCTCGGCCACGCAGTCCCCGCCCAGGCCGAAGGTCAGCACCAGCTCGTTCTGCTGGCCCTGGTGCCCGTGCCCCGCCAGGAGCTCCTGGACCTGGGTGCGCCCCCCAGCGGTGACCTCCACGCGGGCGCCGATGGCCGCAGCGTTGCTGCCCGCCGTGCCCGCCAGCCGCACCGCCAGCAGGTTGCTGTCCTGGCCGACGTCGTTGCGAAAGTAGTGCAGCTCGGGGGTGCTGTAGGCGCAGTCGGCGTCGCAGCGCATGCGGGAGAAGGAGGTGAAGACGTCCTGGTCGCCGTCCCGGTCGAAGTCCAGGAGCGCCACGCCGGCCGCGCGCGGGAAGGCCAGGCCCGAGCGGCCCGACACCTCCTGGAACACGCCGTCGCCCAGACCGCGGAACAGCCGCATCCAGGTGTCCGGGTAGTCGGACTGGGGGCGCAGCAGGTCCAGGATCCCGTCGCCGTCGAAGTCGAGGGTGGTGACGGTCAGGTCGCCCTCGTTCCAGTCGGTGGTGCCGGGCACCAGGGCGATCCCCACGTCCTCCGTAGTCCGGCGGCTGAACACCGGCGGGCTGGAGCCGTCGTTCCAGAGGATGTTGGAGCGGTCCGACGCGCCCGGCGTCCACCAGTGCCGGATCTCCGCCGTGGCGACGTCCAGGTCCCCGTCCCCATCCAGGTCCCCGCAGGTGGCAGCGAAGGTGTTGCCGCCCAGGCGGTGGGGCTGGTCGTCCCAGCCGGGGGTCCAGCCGCCGGCCGAGCAGCCGATGCGCGGCGCGGGCACGCCCTGGCAGTCCGCGGAGGCGTAGTTGGTGGTCTGGCAGTAGCAGCGAAAGCGCTCGTCGGTGTCGTAGTCCCCGCCGCCCTCGTTGAGGTCGCTGTGAAAGCCCGAGGCCTCCGTGCGGTTCACGAAGGTGCCGTCGCCCCGGTTCTCCCAGAACTGGTTGAGGCCTCGGCCGTAGCTGGTCGACATGAGGTCCGTGTCCCCGTCGCCGTCGACGTCGCAGGCCAGCGTGCCGAAGGTGGCCCAGCTCACGTCGCCGCCCAGATCGGCCAGGTAGTTGGCCGCGTTGGCCACGCTGGGGGCCCCGCCGCTGGTGGTCTCAAGCCCCGCCGCCGCCGTGCCGTCGGTGAAGGTGGCGTCCCCGCCCCCGAGCAGAAGCAGGTCCTGCTGGCTGGTCGCCGGGTTTCCGAAGGTGGCGTACTGGTTGCCCACCCACAGGTCCAGGGCGCCGTCGCGGTCCGCGTCGAGCAGCGAGGCCGACGTCGTGTAGAGCCACTGCGATCGCAGGGCCTCGTCCGGGGACAGCGTGAAGGAGCCGTCGCCGTTGTTGAGCAGCACCTCGCTGCGGTCGCCGGTGTCCGGGTGGTCCGCGTCGACCGCGTGGGTCGACAGGAAGGTCATCGCGTCCAGGTCCCCGTCGTTGTCCAGGTCGCCGAAGACCGCGAAGCTCCAGGCCCGGCCCTCGGCCCCGTCGCGGGTGGCGGAGAAGCCGCTGGAGTGCAGCACGTCCTCCACGCCCTGCCCCTCCAGGTTGCGCAGGAGGCGATGCTGGGGGGCGGCGTCGGGCTCCGACGAGTCGCGCACGCCGTCGCCGACCTTGGCCACGGCGAGGTCGGGCCAGCCGTCGCCGTCGAAGTCCGCGGCGGAGAAGCGGTTGCCGTCGACCGCCAGGGCGCGCAGGCCGATGGCGTCGGACTGATCGGTGAACCAGGCCCCCTCGGGCAGGGGGGGCGCGTCGCGGCAGACCTCCGGCGGGCGGGGCTGGGGAGGGGTGGGCGTGGGCCCGGGATCGGTCACCTCCGCGGTCGAGGGGCAACCGCAGAGCAGGAGCAGGAGGGCGAACAGTCTCACGTCGATGGGTCTAGCACGGCGGCTCTTGGAGCCGGAAGACCTTCTGGGGGTTGAGGATGCCCAGGGGGTCGAAGGCCTGCTTGATGCCACGCATGAGGCCGATCGCCCGGTCGCCCACCTCCTGCGGCAGGAAGCGACGCTTGGCCAGGCCGATGCCGTGCTCCGCGCTGATCGTGCCCCCCAGGTCCAGGGCGGCGGCGATGACGGCGTCGGCGGCCCGCTCGGCGAACTGGGCCCCCGACGGGTCCTCCCACAGCAGGTTGACGTGCAGGTTGCCGTCGCCCGCGTGGCCGTAGGCGAGGGCGATGACGCCGTGCTGCTCCCCGATGCCGGGCAGCCGCTCCACCAGGTCCGGCACCGAGCCCAGGGGCACCGCCACGTCCTCGGTGATCCAGCCCACCGCGCCCACCTTGACCAGGTGGCTGGTGCGTCGACGCAGCTGCCACAGACCGCGTCGACGGGCTTCGTCCCCCGCGACCCGCACCTCCAGGGGACCGCGGTCCCCCAGCCCCTCGGCGAAGCGCGCCAGCGAGGCCTCGGGCACCCCGGGCTCCCCGTCGAACTCCACCAGCAGCAGCGCGCCCCAGGACGGATCGAAGGGAAAGCCGGGCTCGCGGGCGGCCCGGCGCAGGGCGGTGGCGTCGAAGAACTCCAGCGCGCGGGGCTCCAACCCCGACCGGCGGCCCAGCGTCACGGCCTGGGCGGCGTCCTGCACGGTGGCGAAGGGCATCAGCGCGGCCACGATCGACGCAGGGCGGGCCCGCAGCGCCAGCCGGATCCCGGTGACGACCGCCAGGGTGCCCTCGCTGCCCACCAGCAGGCGGGCCAGGTCGTAGCCCGCGACGCCCTTGGGCTGCCGGCGGCCGAGGTCGATGCGCGTCCCGTCGGCCAGCACCGCCTCCACCCCCAGGACCTGGTCCCGGGTCACGCCGTACTTGAGCGCCGCGGGCCCGCCGGCGTTGGTGGCGACGTTGCCGCCCAGGGTGCATGCGTCCAGGGCGCCGGGGTCGGGGGGGTAGTACAGCCGCGCCTCGTCGGCGGCGTCGCGGAAGGTCCCGGTGATGAGGCCGGCGTCCACCTCGGCGAAGCCGTGCTCGGGGCGGATCGATCGCAGGCGGTCCAGGCCGGCCAGGCTGAGCACCACCCCGCCTTCGCAGGGCACGCAGCCGCCGGCCTTGCCGGTGCCGCCGCCGCGGGGGGTGATGGGCACGCCGTGGGCGGTGGCCCAGCGCAGGGTGGCCTGGACGTCGGCGACGGAGCGCGCCCGGACGGCGGCGGCGGGGCGCACGGGGGCGACCACGGACTCGTCGCCGGCGAAGGCGTCCAGCGCGTCGGGATCGCGCAGCAGGTCCCCGTCGGGGAGCGACGCGGCGAGCGCGGACAGCGCCTCAGCCGTCGCGGCGGTCCCAGTGGTACGGCTCTTGACCGGGGATCGGGGAGGCGTGGGGGTCGAAGCGGAACTCATCGGGCGCGCCCAGGATGTAGGGACGATCAGGCAGGTTCAGGACCAGGGACTCGTCGGTGGACAGCGCCTTGAGCCCGTGCCAGACGCCGGGGGGGATCAGGACCATCTGGTGCTGCCGCTGGGCCAGGATCACCTCCACCGTCGCTCCGTGGGTGGACGAGCCCTCGCGGCCGTCCTGCAGCACCAGCAGCGTGCGCCCGGCCAGGCCGACCATGCGGTCCCACTGCTGGCGGTGGACGTGCCAGGCCTTCACCACGCCGGGCACCACGGTGGTGACGTAGGCCTGCCCGAAGCGCTCGCCGTGCAGGCGCTCCTGATCGGCGCGCAGCAGGACGGAGAGGCCGCCGCGCTGGTCGTCGTACCAGGACAGGGGCTGGATCAGCGCGCCGTCGATGGCGGTGGTCCGGGGGGGAGCGGTGGGGTTGGGGTCGCCGGGCACGGGGGCATGGTAGCCGGCAGAGCGCCGCAGGACGCGGGGACGCTCAGGAGCCGCCGCGGATCGCCTGCCGCCAGTCGAGCAGGGGGGGCAGGCCCACCGAATCGGACCAGCGCTGGGTGGCCGCCGCGTCCAGGCGGCTGTCGTCGGGGCGGCGGGCGATCTGGGCGCCCGGCTCTTGCCCGACCACGGCGACGTCGGCGCATCCGGACGCGTCGAGCAGGACGCGGGCCCAGTCGGCGCGGCTGGCGGCGGGGCCTCCGGCGGGGTGCAGGAGCGGCGGCGCGGTGCCTCCGGCGGCGAGGTGGTCGGCCAAGGCGATCAACCACTCCGCCAGCGTGGGCAGCCAGGTGGGGCGGCTCCGCTGCTGGGAGAACACCGCGACCGGGCCGCCGTCCCGCGCCTGCCGCAACACGTAGTCCGCGAAGGGACCGCCCTCGGCCCCGA
>CALCXL010000628.1 GCA_937907595.1 uncultured Pseudomonadota bacterium | reverse complement strand
CCGAAAGGAACCCCCGCGTGCGCGTGCGCGAGCGTGGGCAAGATCATCAGCAACAGGGGCCATGTCCATCGCATCAGGGCCCAAGCTACCAGAGCGCCTCGGCGCGCGGCCGGGCGAGTCGAACGCAAAGTGCAACACGTTCCACCCGACCCTGGTAGAACCCCTGGCGACGAGGAGATCCCATGCGCGCACTGACCCTGGCCCTGCTCACGCTCCCCCTGATCGGCTGCCCCGTGGCCCCTGGAGGCGGCGGCGACGACGACGACGCGACCGAGGAGCCCACCCCGGAGCCCACCCCGGAGATCGCCCAGCCGTCGGAGCCGGGCGACCCCTCAGGCACCTGCCCCGACTTCAGCGACGGCATGCAGACCTTCGAGTCCGCGGGCGAAGCCCGGCAGGTGCTGGTCAGCCTGCCCGACGACCTGCAGCCCGGCGCGCCGGTGATCTTCTACTGGCACTCCTTCGGCACCGACGCCAACTACTGGTTCGCCAACTGGGGGCTGTCGAGCCTGGCGGAGGACACCGGCGCCATCGTGCTGCTGCCCCAGGCGCTGGACTCGCGGCTGTTCGAGTGGGACTGGGTCACCAACGCCAACACGGGCGAGTGGAACCCGGGCGCCGTGCAGGACGTGGCGGTCTTCGACGACCTGCGCGCCTGCGCCATCCAGGAGCTGGAGGCCGACGTGCGCCGGGTCTACACCGCGGGCTTCAGCGCCGGCGCCGTGTGGTCGACGTTCCTGGCCCAGCACCGCAGCGACGCCCTGGCGGCGGCCTACCTGATGTCGGGCGGCAACATCGTCAACCTGACCTGGTCCGCGCCCACCATGCCCATCCCGACGGTGGCGATGGAGGGCGGCGTCGGCGACGTCTGGCCCGACCCGAACACGCCCATCGCGGACTTCCACAACGGCACCCTGGACTTCACCGCGAACATGCTGGACGAGGACCAATTCGTGGTGCGCTGCACCCACAACCTGGGGCACAGCCCGGCGCCGGGCGCCCGGGACTGGATGGACGAGTTCCTGCTGCGCCACAGCTACGGCGAGGAGTCGCCCTTCGCGGGCGATCGGGCCGGGGACATCCCCGCGGGCTGGTGCTGGGACGCGGCGGACGGCGACCCGCAGTAGCGGGGCACGCCGGCCTCTCAGCCGGGCATCAGCTCAGTACAGGTCTTCGCAGCCGAAGCTGCTGATGCAGACCTTCGACGTGCCGCCGATGCTGCAGTTCGACGGGGCGGGCAGGTTGAAGACCACCTCCAGATCGATGCAGGTGTAGCCGCGCGGGCAAGCGTCGTCGGCGCCGCAGGGCACCATGCAGTACTCGGCGCCGCCCTGCTCGAAGCCGCGGCACTGCGCGCCCTCGCCGCCGCAGGCGCCGTGGCCGGTCCACTCGTCGTCGCAGGGATCCAGGGTGCCCTGATCCGCGAACTCCCAGTCCCCGGCGCCGGTGCAGAATTGGCAGTGCAGGCCGTCGGCGCGCTCGCACTCGCGGGTGTCCGGGTCGCAGACCTCACCGATCTCGCAGTCGAGGTTGGTGTTGCGGCAGCCGTAGGCCAGGCAGGTGCCCTCTTCGCTGCAGGACTCCCCGGCGCGGCAGTCCACGTCGGTCTGGCAGCCGGGCACGCAGGCGTAGTCGCCGCCCTCCACGTCGCACCAGGAGCCCAGGTCGCAGTCCGCGTTGCCAAGGCAGTCGACGGCCTTGCACTCGTTCTGCACGCAGGCGGCCAGCTCCCCGGCGGCGACGGTGCAGTCCGAGGGGTCCCGGCAGGTCTCCCCCTCGTTCCCGCGTTCGCGGGGGGCGCAGCCCGACAGGGACAGGGAGATCAACAAGCAGAGGAAGAGACGCATCAGGCGAACCGGTAGTTGATGACGAGGCGGGTATCCAGCGGCGGAAGGCGGGTGATGTCCGTAAAGCGGATCCAGAAGACCTTGCCTTCGGCGGTGACCGACA
>CALCXL010000627.1 GCA_937907595.1 uncultured Pseudomonadota bacterium | reverse complement strand
GATCACCGACATCGAGTAGTCCAGATAGCTGGACCTCATCTCGTCTTCGATGTTGATACCGATCACGGTCGCTGCAAACTCAGCCATCATCTACCTCAGCTTCAAACTCGATCGCGTTCAGACGCGCGCGCGCGTGAGGGCGCATCCTACCGGAGCCGAGGCAGGAACACAACCAACGTAACCCGTCGAAATTCCTACGGTTGTTCCCGATCACCGAACAGATGGCGGTCGATGGCCAGCAGGCCGTCGAAGTCGTAGACCTCGTCGGGCAGCTGCGGCACCTCCGCCACGGTGCAGTTCCGGCCTGCGAAGGAGCGCAGCCCCTCGATCGCGCGGCGGTCGTCCGAGGCCAGCGCCACGGCCCGGTCGAAGTGGCTCTCCAGCTTCTCCACGAAGGCGGCCAGCTCCTGGCTGCTGGCGCTGGCCTCCAGCCGGGTCTTGAGCCAGCTGCGGTCCGCGTCGCCCAGGTAGCGCCCCCGCGGTCCCCGCTCGATCTCCCCGTAGCGGCCCACCTGGTTCACGATGAACAGCCCGCCGGGCATGCGCCGCTCCACCAGCTGCCGGTGGAAGTAGCGCGCCTCCTCCATCGACGTGCTGCGCGGGGTGCAGACGACGACGAAGCGCGTCTTGCGGTCGTTGCGCAGCAGCTGGCTCACGGCCTCTGCCCGCTCACGGAAGCCCGCCAGCAGGTCCTTGGTGGCCACGAAGAACTCGGCGATCTCGTCCAGGAAGTCGTTGCCGAAGACGCTGCCCAGCAGCTTGTAGACGATGGCGCCGGGCGCCTGCAGCAGGGACATGCCCCGACGCTTGCCGCCGTCGTGAGGCTTCAGGAACCAGCTGATGATCGTGTCGTCCAGGAAGCGCGTGAGCTTGCCCGAGGCCTCCAGGAAGTCGATCGCGTTCTTCATGGGTGGGGTGTCGAGCACCACCAGGTCGTACTTGCCGCAGTGGTGCAGGTCGTACAGCTTCTCCGACGCCATGTAGTCGTGGCTGGCCGACAGCGTGTCGCTGATGTGCTTGTAGATGTTGTTGGACAGCACCCGGTCCCGTGAGGCGTCGTCGGGGGAGACCCGCGAGATCAGCTCGTCGAAGGTCTTCTGGGTGTCCAGCATCATCGCGTGCAGGGAGCCCCGGCACTCCGCGCCGAACTCGGCGAACTTGCTGGCCGGGATCTCCTTCTCCTCGTTGCCAAGCGCCTCCAGGCCCAGGGAGTTGGCCAGGCGTTTCGCGGGGTCGATGGTCACGACCACGACGCGGCGGCCGTCCATGGCCGCCTGGATGCCGATGGACGCGGCCGTGGTGGTCTTGCCCACCCCGCCGCTGCCCACGCAGATCACCAGGTCCCGGTCGTGGACCAGGGCCCGCATCTCCCGCTGCGAGGGGGTGATGGAGTCGCTCATGCGACCATCCCCGCGAGCATCAGCGACAGCGCGTCCGCCACCTGACTGTGCGTGCCCGGCAGGATCGGCAGCGTGGCCGTCTCCTCCCCGAACTGCTCACGCAGCCGCTCGATCCCAGCCTCCGCCACCCGCTGCTCACGCCGCGTGACCCGGGCCGCCTCCACCGCGTGAGCCACCTGCGTCGGCGACTCACGGTCCGTGGCGAGCTCGTCGATCAGCTCCTCATCGATGGGCTGGAAGGCCTCGTCCGGGAAGCGGTTGAGCAGCACGCCGCCGACGTGAGGCAGGCCGACCGCGCGCACGGCGTCGCACGTCTCCAGCGTCTCGTTGATGGGCATCTCCCCCGGCAGCGCCGCGAAGAGCACCGTGGCCACCGAGGGGTCCGAGAACCGGTCGATGATCTGGTCCGCCCGGGAGCGCAGGGGGCCGCGCTCGAAGGTGCGCTGGGCCAGGAAGGGGCAGCGGAACAGGGCGACCGCATGCCCCGAGGCCGGCAGATCGACCACGATGTGGTCCCAGCGGGGGTCCAGGCTCAGCTCCCAGATCCGCGAGAGCAGCACCAACTCACGCGCCCCGGGGGTGGCGCTCAGGAAGACCCGCACCACCTTGTTGCGCAGCACCAGACCGACCACGCGTTTCGCCGGGACCACGCTCTCCACGTAGCTGCGCAGGGCCGAGTAGAAGTCGAGGTTGGCGCCTTCGATGCGGGGGGCGAAGACGACGGGGTCGTAGCCGATCTCCCCGCCGAAATACGAGGGGATTGCCGGCCGCGGCGCGTCCACCTCCAGCAGCAGGACCCGTCGACCGCGCCGGGCCAGGGCGCGCGCCAGGCCGACGCTGACCGCCGTCTTGCCCGTGCCGCCCTTGCCGGTCAGGAAGTAGATCCGGTGCTGGCCGAGGCTGAGCATGCGTGGTCCCCGGGTCGACCCGTGGACAGCGCGCCCGCGGGACTGAATGAGTATTCATTCTTGGGAGAATGGCAAGCCGACTTGCCGTGTCCTGCCTAGAAGCGAACCAGGGAGGCGGCCCAGGTGAAGCCCGAACCGAAGGCCGCCAGCAGCACCAGGGAGCCCGGCTGGATCCGTCCGTCCTCCCGGGCCTCGTGCATGGCGATTCCGATGGAGGCCGCCGTGGTGTTGCCGTACTTCATGATGTTGTGCACCACCTTCTCCGGCGGGATGCCCATGTGCTTCGCCACGGCCTCGTTGATGCGCAGGTTGGCCTGGTGCGGCACCAGGATGTCCACGTCCTCCAGGCGGTAGCCCGTCTTCTCCAGGACCTCGGCCATCACCTTGGGCAGCTTGGTGACCGCGTGCTTGAAGACCGCGCGGCCGTTCATCTGCGGGAAGACGCTCTTGTCCTCGTACATGGACTTCGGCGCGCGGTGCGGGAAGTAGGAGGAGCCCGGCGCGGGGATCCAGAGATCACGCGCGCCCCGGCCGTCGGCGTGCAGGCAGTGCCCGAGCAGCCCCACCTCCGGGTTGTCCGTGGGGCCCAGGACCAGGGCCGCGGCGCCGTCGCCGAACAGCACCGCCACGTCCCGACCCTCCGTGGACAGGTCGATGCCGGTGGAGTGCACCTCGGTGCCGATGACCAGGATGTTGGTGTGCTGCCCCGCGCGGATGAGCGCGTCGGCCACCGTGAGCGAGTACAGCAGCCCCGTGCACTGGTTGCGGATGTCCAGGGCCGCGGTGCCCGGCAGCCCCAGCCGCGCCTGGATGAAGCAGGCCGACCCCGGGAAGTCGTGGTCCGGGCTCAGGGTGGCCGCGATGATCATGTCGATGTCTTCGACGGCCAGGCCCGCGTTGGCGATGGCAAGGCGCGCGGCCTTCTCCCCCATCGCGGCCGGGGTGTCCTCCGGACCGGAGAACCGGCGCTCCTGGATGCCCGAGCGCTGCTGGATCCACTCGTCCGACGTGTCGAACATCTGGGCCAGGTCGTCGTTGGTCACGACGCGCGGGGGAACGTAGAAGCCCGTGCCCAGGATGCGGGCGGCAGCGTTGTCTCCAGCCATCACTCAAGTCCTTCAATGAGGCGTGTAGCGCAGCATCCCGCCCCGGGCCGTCGTCCGCCAGCCGCGATCCGAGCCTGCACCGACAGGCTCAAACGTCCAGGTTGCGGACGTTGAGGGCGTTCTGCTCGATGAACTGCCGCCGGGGGGCCACCAGGTCGCCCATGAGGATGGTGAAGATGTCGTCCGCCTCCACCAGATCGTCGACCTTGACCTGCACCAGGGTGCGGACCTCAGGATCCATCGTGGTGTCCCAGAGCTGGTCCGGGTTCATCTCGCCCAGGCCCTTGTAGCGCTGGATGTCGTAGCCCTTGCGCGAGCTCTGGTCGACGTGGTCGTAGAGCTCCAGCTCCGTCGCGAACTCCAGGTCCTCGCCCTTGCTGCGCATCAGCTTGTAGGTCGGCTTCCCGTAGGCCATGACCTCGCGGTACAGGCGGATGAGCTCCGTCATGTCCCCCGACGCCGCGAACTCGTACTCCAGGTCCGTGAAGCGGTCGACGCCCTCCTGCCGGGTCCGGGTGGCGATGCCCCAGGCGTCGAAGTCGTCGCTGCGCACCAGATCCAGGCGGGTCAGGCGCAGATCCTCCGGGCGATGCAACCCCTCCAGGCGCACCTTCATGGCGCCCAGGATGGCCTCCATGGCGTCCCGATCCCGCAGCGTGGCCACCCGCCCGTCGAAGGCCGCGACGAACGCGTGCAGCACCCGGCGATCCATGCGGCGCGCGACCTTCTCCAGCAGCAGCTGGAAGGCGCGGATGGCGGCCAGCAGGCCCAGGGCCTCCTCGTTCTCGATCAGCGACTCACGGCCCTGCGCCTGGACGCGGAGCTGCTCCACGGCGGCGTTGAACAAGTAGTCGGTCAGGGCCTTGTCGTCCTTCAAGTAGACGATCTTCTTGCCCTTCTTGGCCTTGTAGAGCGGCGGCTGGGCGATGTAGAGGTGACCGTTCATGATCAGCTCGCCCATCTGGCGGAAGAAGAAGGTCAGCAGCAGGGTGCGGATGTGGGCGCCGTCCACGTCGGCGTCGGTCATGATGATGATGCGGTGGTACCGCAGCTTTTTGACGTCGAAGTCCCCGGTGCCGATGCCCGTGCCCAGGGCCGTGATCATGGTCACGATCTCCTCGTTGCCCAGCATGCGGTCGAAGCGCGCCTTCTCCACGTTCAGGATCTTGCCGCGCAGGGGCAGGATCGCCTGGAACTTGCGGTCCCGGGCCGACTTGGCGGAGCCACCGGCGGAGTCGCCCTCCACCAGGTAGATCTCGCACTTCGCCGGGTCCTTCTCCTGGCAGTCCGCCAGCTTGCCCGGCAGGCCGCTGCCGTCCATCACCGTCTTGCGGCGGGCCAGGTCGCGGGCCTTGCGGGCGGCGTCCCGGGCGCGCTGCGCCTCGATCGCCTTGCCCACCACCGCCTTGCCCACGTTGGGGTTGAGCTCCAGGAAGTAGCCCAGCTGCTCGTTGACGATGGCCTCGACGATGCCGCGCACGTTGCTGTTGCCCAGCTTGGTCTTGGTCTGGCCCTCGAACTGCGGCTCGGGGATCTTCACGGAGATGATCGCGGTGATCCCCTCGCGGATGTCCTCCCCGCCCAGGTTGTCCTTCACCTTCTTGAACAGGCCCACGCTGGTGCCCCAGGCGTTCAGGGTGCGCGTCAACGCGCCGCGGAAGCCCGAGAGGTGCGTGCCGCCCTCCCGCGTGTTGATGTTGTTGGCGAAGGAGTAGATGGCCTCGTTGTACGCGGTGCTCCACTGCATCGCGATCTCACACGTGATGCCCTCCTTTTCGCCCTCCAGGTAGACGGGATCGGGGTGCAGCGGCGTCTTGTTCTCCACCAGGTGCTGCACGAAGCTGATGATGCCGCCCTCGTACATGAAGTCGTGGCGCCGCTCCGTGTTCTCGTCCCGGATGTGGATCTCGATCCCCTTGTTGAGGAACGCGAGCTCACGCAGCCGCTGGCTGAGGATCTCGAACTTGAAGTCCACCGTCTCGAAGATCGACCCGTCGGGCTTGAACGTGATGCGGGTGCCGCGCTTGGGGGTGTTCCCGTGGACCTGGAACTCGTTGAGGGGCTCGCCCTTGCTGTAGTCCTGGTGGAAGTAGCGGCCCTTCTGGAAGACCTCCACGCGCAGGCTGGTCGACAGCGCGTTCACCACGGAGACGCCCACGCCGTGCAGGCCGCCGGACACCTTGTACGAGTCCGAGTCGAACTTGCCGCCGGCGTGCAGCTTGGTCAGCACGACCTGCGCGGTGGGGATGCCCTCGGTGGGGTGCATGTCCGTGGGGATGCCGCGGCCGTTGTCCTCGACGCTCACCGAGCCGTCCAGGTGCAGGATGACCTCCACCCGGCTGCAGTGGCCCGCCAGGGCCTCGTCGATGGCGTTGTCAACGACCTCGTAGACCAGGTGGTGCAGGCCGCGCTCGGACGTGTCTCCGATGTACATGCCCGGCCGCTTGCGAACCGCCTCAAGGCCCTCCAGGACCTTGATGTTCGCGCCGGAGTATTCCTTCTGGTCTTCGCTCATGGGTACCCGCTGCTGCATGAGTGCTCACGCGCGTGGGTGCGCGCGTCACAATGTGATCCGCGTGAGGAACGGCGCAGGATACCGGAGGGATCGGGGCGACGCCAGCCGCTCAGAGCCTTTCGACCCGCCCCTTCCAGGCCGTTGGAGGGGCGGGCCGGGGAGGGGCGCAGCGCGGCGAGGGAACCGATCAGTCGGACCGGGGGCGTGAGCGCGGCCAGGAATGGAGATCGGGGGCCGCGGGACGCGGGACTCGTCGAACCCCATCTCGAGCCGCCACGCAGGCGCTCAGGGCCCTTCAGGGGGGAGCGCGGGGCCCGGGCGAGGGGACCCTGCGGAGCCCCGGGGCGCGGCGGGGTGCCAGGCGACGCTACCGGGCGGCGAAGGCGGCGGACTCGCCCTTCTGGGCCCGGGCCAGCGCGGCCTGGACGCTCTTCTGCTCGGCGCGCAGCTCCTTGCGCTGGGCGACGACGTAGGCCTTGTTGCCCTGCAATCGGGCCAGGGCCGCCTTGCAGTCGGCCATCTGGTCGGCCAGCTCCTGGGCCCGGGCCTGACCGGCCTTCGACGTCGCCTCCCGGGAGTCGCGCAGGGCGGCCTGCTCGGCGCGCAGGGCCCGAGCCTCGGCCCAGGTGCGGTTGAGCTCGGCCTTCAGGCTGGACAGGCCGTCGGTGGCGGCGGCGATGCTGAAGGCGACGGTCTGGGCTTCGCGGCGCAGGCTGCGCACGTCGTCCTGGGCCAGGGCGGGGGTGGCGACGAGCAGGAGGGCGGCGGCGGCGACGAGGGAGGCGATGCGGTTCATGGGAGGCTCCATCCTCCGCCGGTTGCTCGGCGGCTGCACCAGGAGAGAGCAAGGGGCGTGCCAGTCCGGGATCGGCCTCGGTTTGTCCTCAGGGCCGATCGGGCCCGCAGTTCGGGGGTGTCCGGGGGTGTCCGCGGACAGTCCGATCGTCCGATCCCGCGCCGATCATCCCCGGATCAGCTCCCCGCCTCGGCGACGACCCCGTCCTGCACCCGGTGGGTGGTCCAGGCCTCCCGCACGGTGAGGTTGGCCAGGGACGTCGTGGTAACCAGCACCTGCGCGTCCAGCTCCTCCAGCCGCTCCATCAGCCGCCGGTTGCGGTGGGGGTCCAGCTCCGAGCTCACATCGTCCAGGAGGAACAGCGGCGTGGCCCCGCTGCGCGCCTGGGCCAGGACCACCTCCGCCACCCGCAGGGCCAGGGCTGCCGTGCGCACCTGCCCCTGGGAGCCGAAGGAGCGCAGCGCCTCCCCGCCCACGTGCAGCTCCCAGTCGTCGCGGTGGGGTCCCACGGTGGAGAAACCCCGGCGGGCCTCGTCCTCCGCCGCAGCGACCACCCTCTTGCTCAGCTCGTCGGCCATGGCGTCCCGGCTGCCCCGGGCCTCCTTGCCCACACAGCCGCGGTAGCGCAGCTCGATCCGCCCCTTCGCCGCGCCGGTCAGGCCTTCGTGCAGCGATCGGAACACGGGCATGAAGTCCCGCAGGAAGTCCATGCGCCGACCCAGCAGCTCCACCCCCGTGACGATCAGCTGGTCGTTCCAGATGCCCAGCTGCACGGGATCGGGGCTGCGTCGTGCGCGTTGGGCGCCCCGCAGCAGCGCATTCTTCTGGCGCAGCACCTCCTGGAAGCGACGCACCACGTCCAGGTGGCTGGGGTCGGCGGTGAAGGCGGCGCGGTCCAGCCAGGCGCGGCGGCCGTCGGGGGGGCCATCGACCAGGCGGAGGTCCGAGGGCACAAAGGCGACGGCCTTGATGACGTCGAAGTAGCCGCGCAGGCTCCGAGGGCTCTTGTCGTCCAGGCGGACCACCCGGCCCCGGGGCTTCAGGGCGACCGAGCAGTCCCGCGGCAGACCCCGGGTGACCAGCCGGCCGTCCAGGTGCGCGACGTCGGCCCCGGTGCGCACCATCTGGGCGTTGCGGGCGGCGCGAAAGCTCTTGAGGGTGGCCAGGAAGTAGACGGCCTCCAGGAGGTTCGTCTTGCCCTGCCCGTTGTCGCCGTGAAAGACGGTGATCCCCGGACCCAGAGACAGGTCCAGGGGCGCCAGGTTGCGGAAGTCCCGCAGCCTCAGCCGGCTCAGCTGCACGGTGCGGCGCTACTCGAGCCGCATCGGCATGATCACGTACAGCTCGTCGGCCGCCTCGTCCGCGGGCCGCACCAGGCAGGGGGACAGCGAGTCACCGATCTCCACCACCACGCGGTCCGTGTTCAGGGCCACCAGTGCATCGCGGAAGTAGCGGGCGTTGAAGCCGATCTCAAGGTCCGTGCCCTCGACCTGCGCCTCAAGCTCCTCCCGGGCCTCGCCGGTCTCCGGCTGCCGCGCCGTGACCACGACCGTGCCGCTCTCCACCGCCAGGCGCACCGGGTGGCTCTTCTCCGCCGCCAGGATGCTCACCCGCCGCAGGGCCGCCACCAGCGCGTCCCGGGGGACCTCGATGCGGCGCTGCCAGGCCTTGGGGATCACCTGGGTGTAGTCGGGGAAGTCGCCCTCGAGCAGCCGCATGGAGAAGCTCGTGCTGCCCTTGCAGAAGACCGCCTGGTTCTCCGCGAAGGACATGCGCCAGGTCCCCTCGCCGTCCTCGACGAGCTTGCGCAGCTCGGCCAGCCCCTTCTTGGGGAGCAGCAGGCTGGAGGGGAAGTCGACGGTGCCCGTGTAGGGGCGTCCGCAGAGGCTCAGGCGGTGGCCGTCGGTGGCCACGAAGCGGAGCGACGTCTTGCCGCCCTCCTTGCGGGGCTCGACGTGGGCGCCGTTGAGGCCGGTCCGCGTGTCGTCGCTGCTGATGGCGTACAGCGTCTTGTCGATGAGGGCCTTCAGGTCGCTGGCCTCGATCTCGATGGCGTCGCTGCCCTCCGGCGGGTCCGGCACCGGCGGGAACTCGTCCGCCGACAGGCCCAGGACCTTGAAGAAGGCCTTGCCCGACCGGATCTCCATCTGGGAGCTGCCCTCGGGGAGCGTGAAGGTCACCGCGTCCGTGGGGACCAGCCGGGCGATCTCGTAGAGCTGCCGGGCGCCCAGGGTCAGGGCGCCAGCGCGGCTGCACTCCACGGCGTAGCGTCCGACGAACGCCACCTCCGTGTCCGTCGCCGCCACGCGCATGCCCTGGGGTGAGACCTCGAGCAGCACGTTCGCGATGATCGGGTTCGTGGAGCGCTTCTCCACGATGCCCTGCACTCGCGAGAGCGCTCGGATCAGCTCGTCCTTCGCAATGCGGAATTCCATGTCGTCTCTGCCGCTCCTGCCCGGTCGATGATGATGATCTAGATCAGATTCTGATCAAGAGATCGTCGTAGTAGGTGTGGGCGATCTCTGAGGATATCCTACACAAGTCCTAAAAAACACTGGCCTTTTGTCCTGTGGAAGCCAAGGGGACATCCTGGGATCGGATCCGGGGACAACCGGGCGGGGGGTCTGGAGGCCCCACTTGCCAACAGGCTGTCCACCGCTTCGTCCCCAGGCATTCCACCGACCTTTCCACAGGCACGCGCAAACAAAAAAAGGAGTCGTTCGTGCCCGGCGCGAAGCCTACTTCAGCGCGGCGATGGGGTCGCCCCCCCCCGGTCGCTCTGCGGTCGCCTCCCTGGGCCTCCTCACGCCTCCGTGGGCAGCCCCAGGGAGCGCGCCACGAGGTCGACCTTGCCCTTGAAGGTGGGCTCGTCCATCTGCTTTGTGACCTTGCGCACGGCGTGGATGACGGTGGTGTGGTCCCGCCCGCCGAAGCGCCGGCCGATCTCCGGCAGCGACATCCCCGTGTTCTTGCGCGCCAGGTACATGGCGATCTGCCGCGGCATCACCACCTGTTTGGTGCGCCGGGGCCCCTTGAGGTCCGACGGCTTCACGTTGAAGAAGCGGGCCACGCCGTCCAGGATCGTGTCGATGGAGGCCTGCGGTGCCCCCACCTGCAGGTAGCCCTCCAGGCAGCTCCGCGCGAACTCCAGCGTGATGGCTGCCCCGTGGAAGCGCGCCATGGCCAGCAGGCGGGTCAGGGTGCCCTCCAGCTCGCGGATGTTCGACGTGGCGTAGCGGGCGATGAAGAAGGCGACGTCGTGGGGGAGCTCGATGCCCTCCTCGTCGCTGCGCTTGCGCAGGATCGCCACCTTGGTCTCCGTGTCCGGCGGCTGCACGTCGGCGACCAGGCCCCAGTCGAAGCGGGAGCGCAGGCGCTCCTCCAGGCCGTCGATGTCCTTGGGGTAGCGGTCGGCGGTGACCACGATCTGGCGTCCGGAGCCGTGCAGCGCGTTGAAGGTGTGAAAGAACTCCTCCTGGGTGCGCTCGCGGCCGGCCAGGAACTGGATGTCGTCCACCAGCAGCACGTCGCACTGCCGCCGGTACTTCTCCCGGAACTCCTCCATGCGCTTGAACCGCAGGGAGTTGATCATCTCGTTGGTGAAGTCCTCCGCCGACAGGAAGACGATCCGCGATCGCGGATTCTTCTCCAGCATGCGGTTGCCGATGGAGTTGAGCAGGTGCGTCTTGCCCAGGCCGACGCCGCCGAAGATGAACAGCGGGTTGTAGTTCCGGGCGGGGTGCTCGGCCACGTTCTGGCAGGCGGCCGACGCGAACTGGTTGCCCGAGCCGACGATGAAGGCCTCGAAGGACTGCCGCGGGTCCAGGCGGAAGCCCAGGGGTTCGGGCAGGGGCTCGGGATCGAAGGACGCGGCGGCGGGCTGCGCCTGCTCGGGTCCCAACTGGCTGTCCAGCTCGTAGTCGATGGACCAGGCGCGCTCGGTCACCTCCCGCAGGTACCGCATCAGGCGCGGCTCCAGGTTCTCCTGGATGAAGTCGACGTACAGCCGGTTCGGCGTCGCCAACGTCAGCGTTGAGTCGTCGGAGTGGAGGAAGGCGATCCGGTCCAGCCAGGGGTCGTGGAAGAAGGGATCCTCCTTCGCACGAACACGGGCACAGACCTCGTCCCATTGGGTACGAAGCAAGGGCGTCATCGACTCCTGATTCCTTGAAGCGAGCCCGGGGCCGCCCGAGCACCCACAAGGTTTAACGAAGACGTGACCTCCCCGTAAAGCGTTCGCCGGCTGCTTTTCTCACCTCATGGTGCCCGTGGGAATTCCTGCCGCGCTGGCGCGGTCAAAACCCTGTGATCCCGCGGGGCCCCCTGTGGGTCGTGGGACTGTTGGTGAGAGGTTGTCCACACCGTGCCTGTGGATCACCGAACGAATAGCGATCGCAGGCCCTGCAAAGGGCGTTTTGCCTGTGGACAGTCGTGTCCGGGAGCGTGGTGATCGTCGCCCCTGGGGCCAGAAACGCCCGAAAGCTGGGTTCGCTTCGGACCCACATGCAGTCTCGCGGGCTCCGTCGATCCTCCGGGCGTCGGCGTCGATCACCGCACCGCCGGCGTCGATCCCTCAGGTGTCGGCGTCGATCACCGCGCCGTCGGCCATGCGGATCCCGCCCACCACCACCGCGTAGACCAGGGGCTCGTCGGACACGCAGCGCAGCCCGTGCTGGCTCCCGGCGCCCAGGGTGGTGTGAGCGCCCGGCCCGAGCTCGCCGCCCGTGCTGTCGAGCACCCGCCCCTGCAGGATGAGCACCCGCTCCAACCCCAGGTGTTCGTGCTCGGGGAAGACCCCGCCGGGCGCGATGCGCACGAAGCCGACGTCCGAGCCCGCCGTGGCCGGCCCTCCCTCCAGGTGCACCAGGTCGATCTGGGGCATCAGGGGGACCCAGGACGCGGGGTCGAAGATCCGCGCAAGACAGGCACGCGCGCGGGCCGCGTCCACGTCGATGAGGGCCGCCAGGCGGGCCGCGAAGGGCGCCAGGCGCTCGGCGGGCTCGGCCAGGGTGCGGGCCAGGCGGGCGAAGGCGGGGGCCGGGGCGGGCTCCGGGGTGGCGGGCTCGAAGGCGTCGGCGCCCGAGCGCAGGGCGGCCAGCAGGCGATCGTCGGAGCTCATGCCGCCTCCCCGAGCGTCGCGCGCAGGACCCGAAAGGCTGCGGCGGTGCGGGACTTCACGGTGCCCACCGGCAGCCCCAGGACCTGGGCGACCTCGGTGGAGGACAGGCCGCGGTAGTAGGCCAGCTCCACCACCGCGCGCTGGGCCTCGGGCAGCTGCAGCAGGGCGTCGCGCACGCGCTCGCGGTCCAGCCCTCCGGTGTCGATGTGGGGCGCCTGCTCGGGCTCGGGGAGGCGCTCGCCGCCCGTGTCCACCCGGCGGGTCACCGAGGCGCTGCGCAGGCGATCCAGGGCCCGGCTGCGCAGCCGCACCATCAGCCAGGTCTTGACGCTGCCGCGCTCTCCATCGAAGGAGTCGGCCGCGCGCCAGGCCTCCAGGAAGACGTCGTGCACCAGGTCCTCGGCCAGGGAGCGCTCCTTGAGCATGCGCAGGGCGACGCCCATCATCAGCCCCGCGTGGCGGTCGTAGAGGGCTTCGATGGCGCCCTGGTCCCCGCCGGCCATGGCCGCGACGAGGTGGGCATCGGCTGCGGACTCCTGCACGCGCGCTCTCCGGGGGGATCCGAAGGGTAGCAAGGCGCGCTGCGGTGGGGCTGAGGGGGCGATCACGCAGGGGGTACGCCCCGCGTCCCTGGTCGGATCGACCGGCTCTTTCCCATCGGCTTCTCCGTCCTCTTCTCTAG
>CALCXL010000626.1 GCA_937907595.1 uncultured Pseudomonadota bacterium | reverse complement strand
GCCTGGCCGTGGCCGCGGTGTCTGCAGGGGCCCTGCCGAGGCGGTGAGACCCGGAGATGGGTCGGGGCCACCCCGCCGCAGTACAGCGTTTCGGCGGGGTGATTGACCGCGAGCCCTTGAGCCGGGCCGCGCGCGGTTTATCCTCGTGGCCGAAGCGCGGGGTTTCTGTGGGGCGTTTCGGAGGCTGTCGCTCACCATGCCACTCGACCTGACGCTGTTCTCCGACTTCGTCTGCCCCTGGTGTTACCTGGCAGAACGCTCCACGATCCACCGGCTGGAGTCGGAGTACGACGTGCAGGTGGACTGGGTCGGCTTTGAGCTGCACCCGGAGATCCCCCTCGGCGGCTTGCCCACCACGGCCCTGTTCCCCGAACCCATGCTCCAGGCGATGCTCGGGCCGCTCCAGGCCGCCGCCGCGCGCATGGACCTCCCCCTGATCCCGCCCGCCCACGTCCCGAACACCCGCTCGGCCCTGGCCGTGGCCGAGTACGGCCGCCTGAACGGGGGGTTGGACGCCTACCGCCACCTGGCCATGGACGCCTTCTGGGCGGAGGGCCGCGACATCGAGGATCGGGAGGTCCTCGGCGACCTGGCCGAGCAGGCGGGCATGGACGCCGACGCGGCGCTGGCCTTCGCCTTCAGCGACGCCGGCGAGCAGGCCGTGGCCGCCAGGCGCTCCATCGCGTCCGAGCGCGGGGTCACCGCCATCCCCACCGTGCTGCTGGGCCGCCTGCCGATCCTGGGCTTCCAGCCCTACGACGTGTTCTCGCGGGCCGCCGAGCGCGCTGGGGCCGTGGCGCGCCCCCCGCCGGCCGCCAACTGCGGTCCGGCCGGCTTCTGTCGGGGCACCGAAGGACCCGCGCTCGAGGCCTGATCGGTCGCGCTTCCGAGCGGTCAGGCGGGCAACGCGCCGGGAGGAGCGGAGGGAGTCGGCGCCACCGGCGACAGCTCCCCGTGCGTCTCGTTCGTCACGCCCAGCCGCTGCCAGGTCGCTGACCAGACCTCGCTCAGGTCGGCGAAGCAGCGGTAGACCGGCGGGATCACGAACAGCGTCGTCAGCGTCGCCACGATGAGCCCGAAGACGATCGTGGTGGCCAGGGGCCCCCAGGCCGCGCTCTTGCCGCCCAGGCCCAGGGCCATCGGGGTCAGGCCGAACACCGTCGTCACCGTCGTCAAGACGATGGGGCGCAGGCGCACCCGGCCGGCCTCGAGCACGGCGTCGGCGACGTCCAGCCCCTGGTTCCGGCACTCGTTGATGAAGGAGATGAAGACCAGGCTGTCGTTGACGACGATGCCCAGCAGGGCCACCACCCCGTACATCGTCAGCATGGACAGCGGCGTGCCCGTGACGAGCAGGGCGATGGAGCTGCCCAGCAGCGCGCCGGGGAAGGTGAAGCCGATGATGATCACGGGCTGCAGGAAGCTGCGGAACTGCGCGCCCAGGATCAGGTAGACCAGCAGCATGCCGAGCACGCCCAGGCTCACCAGGGCCTCCAGGGACTTCTGGAACTCCTCGAACTCCCCCGAGTAGTCGACGCGGTAGCCCGGGAAGCGCTCGTCGAAGTCGGACAGCCGCTT
>CALCXL010000625.1 GCA_937907595.1 uncultured Pseudomonadota bacterium | reverse complement strand
CCCGCTCCAGCACCCACTTCCACTGGTCGGGGCTCTGGTCGCGCTGCATGAGCGACAGCGAGAGGGGGCGGCCGCCCGAGGCCCGCGCCATGCCCTCCACCAGGGCCCACTCGCGGTCGAAGTGCTCGTCGCCGTCCAGGATGTTGAAGTCGTTGACGAACTGCAGGACGCCGCGATCCCGCCCCTGGAAGACTTCGGCCAGCCCGATCAGCTCCGAGGCGTGGGCCTCCGACGCTGGCGTGGGCAGGCCCTCCGCCGAGCGGTGGTTGTCCGAGCGGCCGGTGGTGAAGCCGAAGGCGCCGGCGTCCAGCGCCTCGCCCAGCAGGCGCTGCATGCTGGCGATGTCCTGGTCGTCAGCCGGCTCGTCGAAGGCCGCGCGATCGCCCATGACGTAGACGCGCAGGGCGTCGTGGGGGACCTGGGCGCAGAGGTCGATGGTGTGGGGGATGGCGTCGATGACGTCCATGTACTCGGGGAAGGACTCCCAGCCCCAGGTGATGCCCTCGGCCAGGGCCGTGCCGGGGATGTCCTCCACCCCCTCCATGATCTTGATCAAGCGATCGTGGTCCTCGGGGCGCACGGGCGCGAAGCCGACGCCGCAGGAGCCGAGCACCGCCGTCGTCACGCCGTGCAGGGAGCTGGGCGCCATGTCGCTGTCCCAGGAGACCTGCCCGTCGTAGTGCGTGTGGATGTCGACCCAGCCCGGCGTGACCAGGAGCCCGGTGGCGTCCAGGGTCTCGATCGCCTCCCCCAGGTCCAGGCCCACGGCGGCGATGCGGTCGCCCACGATGGCCACGTCGGCCCGCTTCGGCGGCGCGCCGGTGCCGTCCACCACGGTGCCCCCGGCGATGATCAGGTCGTACTTCATGCTCGTTCACTCCGGCGCTCAAGCGCCTGCAACAGGGTCCATCCGTCGCGGCGCAGCCGGGTCAACCCCACCTCCGCCTCCAGGTCACGCTCCAGGCCCTGCAGGGCCTCCAGCCCGGCAAGCCAGGCGCCGAAGCCGCGCTCGGTCATGCGCACCAGCTTCGCCCGGCCGTCGCTGGGGTCCGGCACGCGCTCCAGGTAGCCCGAGCGCTCCAGGTCGCTCACCAGCTGCCCCGCGGCCTGCTTGGTGATGCCCATCCGCTCGCCCAGGACCGAGCTGCGCACCCCGTCGGGCTCCAGGTGCCGCAGCAGGCCCAGCCAGCTCTCCCGCACCTCCGGGTAGCCCTGCGCCTGCACGGCGGCCAGGGCCTGCTCGTGGAAGAGGCGGCTGGCGCGGGTGAGCACGTGGCCCAGCGTGTCCTGGGCGCGGGCCTGCACCCGGGCCACGAGGGCGTCGCGATCAGCGGTCTGGGCGGTTTCAGTCAAGGTCATTTACCAACTGGGAAAGCGTGTTTACCAATGCTGGCGGTGGAGCGCAACGCCTTTGCTACGATCCGCCGCCTTGAAGCCGCATCCCGCCCTCTTCGTCGCCGCCCTCTTCGTCGCCGCCCTGGCCTTTCACTCCAGCTTCCCGGGGCTGTTGGGGGTCGACGGCTTCTTCCACATCGCCCAGGCGCGGCGCATGACCGAATTGGGCATCGCCCCCGAGCAGACCTGGATGGCCCACGGGGTCGTGGTGGGCGCCTGGGTGGACCACCACTGGGGCTTCCACGCGCTGCTGATGCCCTTCGCCCGCTGGGGCCTGCTGGGCGGCAAGGTGGCGACGGCGCTGCTGGGCGCGGCGTCGATGTCTGCCCTGTACCTCTGGCTGCGGTCCCGCAAGGTGCCCCAGGCCGAGCTCTGGGCCCTGGTCCCGCTGGCCCTGTCGTGGTCCTTCCTCTTCCGCCTGATGACCGTGCGGGCGATGTGCCTGAGCACCGGCCTGCTGATCCTGGTGCTGCATCTGGCGGTGCGCGGGCCCTGGTGGGGCCTGTTCCTGGCGGCGACGGGCTGGGCCCTGAGCTACCACCTGAGCGTCCTGGCGGTGCCCATCGCCCTGGGCGCCTGGGCGATCCCGCGGCTCATGAAGCGGGAGGGCCCCTCCTTCGCCCACGCCCTGGCGGGGCCTGCGGGCTTCGTCACCGGCCTGCTGATCCACCCCCAGAGCCCGGAGACGGTGCGGTTCTTCCTGAAGCACGCGGCGATCGGCGCGGGGGACCCGTCGGGGACGGAGTGGCAGCCGCCGATCCCGAGCGAATTCTGGATGCACGGCGGCGTGCTGCTGCTGTTGGTGGGGGTCGTGGCGGCGATCGCCTGGCGACGTCGGGCCCAGTGGACCCCGGAGACGGTGCTGCTGGTGCTGGGGGCGCTGGCGGGCGCGGCGCTCACCTTCAAGTCGATGCGCTTCGTGGAGTTCGGGGCCCCCCTGCTGGCGATGGCCGGCGGGCTGCTGTGGCGCGACAGCGGACGGGCCCTGCGTCGACCGATCCTGATCGTCGCGGCCACCCTGCTGGGCCTGGGCCTGCTCGCCAACGCCCGCACCGCCCGAGAGCACCGCCACCCCGACAGCCAGCGCACCCTGGCCGCCGCCGCCTGGATGACCGAGCACATCCCCGCCGGGAGCCGGGTGCACAACGTCCAGTGGGGCTGGTGGCCGGAGTGGGTCTTCGCGGCGCCGCAGTTCGCCTACACCGTGGGCTTCGACCCCAGCCTGCTGGCCAGCGAGGGGCCCGACAAGGTCGACCACTTCCAGAAGATCCGTGCGGGCTACTACCAGCAAGCGGGCCCGGCGATCCGCGGCGAGTTCGGGGCGGAGTGGGCCGTCTTGGGCCTCCCCGACCCCGCGGCCGGGGCGCTGTTGGCCGATCCCAGCCTGGAGGTGGTGTTCCAGGACGCCGGCGCGGCGGTGTTCAAGCTGCGGTGAGGGGGGCCGTCGAAGGGGGCCGTGGTCGGCGAGCGCCCCGTCGGCTCAGAAGTGGATCACCCGCCCGTTGGCGTCCAGCGCCGCCTCCTTGACCGCTTCGGACAGGGTGGGGTGCGCGTGGCAGGTGCGGGCGATGTCCTCGGCCGACGCGCCGAACTCCATGGCCAGGGCGCACTCGGCGATGAGCTCGCCGGCCAGGGGGCCGATGATGTGCACGCCCAGGAGCTCGTCGGTGGTGGCGTCGCTCAGCATCTTCACGAAGCCGTCGCTGGCCTCCATCGCCTTCGCCCGGCCGTTCGGCAGGAAGGGGAAGCGGCCCACGCGGAAGGCCACGCCGGCCTCCTCGAGCTGCTGCTGGGTGCGGCCGACGGACGCGACCTCGGGGTGCGTGTAGATGACCGAGGGGATGACGTCGAAGTTCACGTGCCCGGGCTTGCCGGCCAGGATCTCCGCGACGGCCACGCCCTCCTCCTCCGCCTTGTGGGCGAGCATGGGGCCCTTGACCACGTCGCCGATGGCGTAGACGCCGGCCACGTTGCTGCGCCAGTGGTCGTCCACCTCCACGCAGCCCCGCTTGTCCGTGACCAGGCCGATCGCCTCGCCGTTGAGGCCGTCGGTGTTGGCCCAGCGGCCCACGGAGACGAGCACGCGGTCCACCTCCAGGGTCTCCGTGGTCTCCCCCTCCTGGTACGTGAGCACCACGCCGCCGTCGGTCACTTCGGCGGACTGCACGGCCACGCCCAGCTTGAACTTGATGCCCAGCTTGCGGAACGACTTCTGGGCCTGGGCGCTGATGTCGACGTCCGCGCCGGGGAACACCTTGTCCATGTACTCCAGGACGGTGACCTTGCTGCCCAGCCGCGCCCAGACCGAGCCCATCTCCAGGCCGATCACGCCCGCGCCGATCACGGCCAGCCGCTCGGGCACCGCCTCCAGCGCCAGGGCCTCCGTGCTGCCGAAGATCCGCTCGCCGTCCATCGCCACGCCGCGCAGCTGCGCCACCTTGCTGCCCGTGGCGATCACCACCGCGCCGGCCTGCAGGGTCGCCGTCACGACGCCGTCGGGCCCCACCACCTCCACCTCACGCGCCGACTTGAAGCGGCCCAGGCCGACGTAGGGCGTGATGCCGTTCTTCTGGAAGAGCCCGGCCACGCCGCGGGTCAGGGAGCCCACGATCTTGTCCTTGCGCTTCATCATCGTCGGCAGGTCCAGGACCGGGTCCACCAGGATCCCGTGCTTCTTGAACTCCTTGTTGGCCTTGTGGAAGAGCTCGCTGCTCTCCAACAGCGCCTTGCTGGGGATGCAGCCGACGTTGAGGCAGGTGCCGCCGAAGGTGTCGTCCTTCTCCACGCAGGCCACCGACAGGCCCAGCTGCGCCGCGCGGATCGCGCAGACGTAGCCGCCGGGGCCGCTGCCGATGACGACGACGTCGTAGGTGGGGTCGCTCATCTCAGACCTCCAGCAGCAGGCGGGCCGGGTCCTCGAGTAACCCCTTGACCTTGACCAGGAAGCCCACCGCCTGGCGCCCGTCGACGATGCGGTGGTCGTAGCTGAGGGCCACGTACATGATCGGCCGGATCTTGACCTCGCCGTTCACCGCCATGGGCCGCTGCACGATGTTGTGCATGCCCAGGATCGCGCTCTGCGGCGCGTTGATGATGGGCGTCGACAGCATGGAGCCGAAGATCCCGCCGTTGGTGATGCTGAAGGTGCCCCCCTGCAGCTGCGACAGCGTCAGCGTGCCGCCCCGGGCCGCCAGGGCCAGGTCGTTGATCGTCTTCTCCACGTCGGCGAAGGAGAGGTGGTCGGCGTCGCGCACCACCGGGACCACCAGGCCCCGCTCGCTGCTGACGGCCACGCCCACGTCGTAGAAGTCGTTGTAGACGATGTCGTCGCCGTCGATGCGTCCGTTGACGGCCGGGTACTCCTTGAGCGCCTCCACGCAGGCCTTCACGAAGAAGGACATGAAGCCCAGCTTCACGCCGTGGCGCTTGCTGAAGGCCTCCTTGAACTCGCCGCGCAGGGCCATGATCGCGCCCATGTCCACCTCGTTGAAGGTGGTGAGGATCGCGGCGGTGTTCTGCACCTCCTTGAGCCGGCTGGCGATGGCCCGGCGCATGCGCGTCATCTTGACGCGACGCTCAGCGCGGCCGGCCGGCTCCGGATCGGCGGTGGGGGCCTTGAGGCTGGGGATGTCGACGTTCACCGCCGGCATGGACGCCAGGGTGGACTCCGGGGACTCGGCCGGGGCGCTGGCCGCGAGCACGTCGCCCTTGGTCACGCGGCCGCCCTTGCCCGATCCGGGCAGCGTGGCGGGGTCGATGCCCAGCTCATTCGCCAGGTACTGCGCCGCGGGCAACGCGCGGGGGGCGTCGGCGGCGGGCGCGGTGGGGGCGTGGGTGCTCTGGGGCGGGGCAGCCGCGGGGGCCTTCGCCGCGGGCTTCGCGACCTTGCCGGCCGCGGTCTCGTCGATCACGCCCACGACGGCGCCGACCTCCACGTCGTCGCCGTCGGCGAAGCGCTTCTCCACCAGCACGCCGGCCTTGGGGGCGGGCAGCTCGGCGGTGACCTTGTCGGTCTCCAGCTCCAGCAGCGGCTGGTCGATGGCGACGGCCTCGCCGACCTCGACGAGCCAGGTGGTGATGGTGCCCTCGGTGATGCTCTCACCCAGGTTGGGGACGACGACGTCGGTGGCCATGTCAGGCGCTCCGTTCGGGGGTCAGGGGGCTCAAAGGGTGATGGCGCGAGCGACCAGATCGGCCTGCTCGGTCTCATGCAGGTGCTTGCTGCCGGTGGCGGGGGAGGCGGCGCGGGCGCGGCCCACGTAGCGCACCGGCAGATCGAGGAGCTCGAGGAGCAGGGGGAACACGAAGGACCAGGCTCCCATGTTCTTGGGCTCCTCCTGGCACCAGATCAGCTCCTTCGCCCCGGGGAAGGCCGCCAGGGCCTCGACGATCAGGTCGTCGCGGAAGGGGTAGATCTGCTCCAGGCGCAGGAGCGCCACGCGCTTCTCCTTCTGCTCCTCCC
>CALCXL010000624.1 GCA_937907595.1 uncultured Pseudomonadota bacterium | reverse complement strand
GGGGGCAACCCTGGAGCCCACCATGTCCGAGCACCGCGCCACCGTCCGCTGGTCCCGCACCAGCGACGACTTCGGCTACGAGTCCTACAACCGCGCCCACACCTGGGACTTCGGCGACGGCGTGGTCGTGCCCGCCTCGGCCGCGCCCGACTTCAAGGGGGAGGCAGAGCGGGTGGACCCCGAGGAGGCCTTCGTGGCCTCCCTGTCGTCCTGCCACATGCTCACGTTCCTGGCCCTGTGCAGCAAGAAGCGCCTGACGGTCGACGGATACGCCGACGCCGCGGTCGGCACCCTGGGAAAGAACGAGCAGGGCCGCCTGGCGATGACCGACGTGGTCCTGCGGCCGCAGGTGACCTTCGCGGGCGATGCGCCCGGCCCCGAGGCCCTCCAGAAGCTCCACCAGCGCGCGCACGAGCAGTGCTTCATCGCCAACTCGGTGCAGACGCGCGTCCGCATCGAGGCCTGATGGTCCTCGCTTCGAACCGGCCGACGACGGCCCCCTCCCCTTCCCCCTGGAGCCGCACCATGCGTTCCCTGATCCTCTCCCTGCTGCTGCCCCTCACCGCCTGCGCGTCGGCGCCGACCCCGTCCCCGGACGCACCCGCCGCCCAGGAGGCCCGGACGGAGGCCGCCCCAACGCCGAAACCGGCCGCAGCGACCGCCACGGGCTCCTACCGGGATGCCTCCATCGACGACCTCCAGGCCGTGCTGCCCGCCGCGAAGCTGCTCGACGTGCGCAGCCCCGGGGAGTACGAGCGCGGGCACGTGGCCGGCGCGCGGCTCCTGCCGGTGGGCGATCTGCCGGGGCGGCTGGACGAGCTGGAGGCCTGGCGGGGCGAGGAGATCTGGGTGATCTGCCAGTCGGGCGGGCGATCGGCGCGGGCCGGGAAGCTGCTGGAGTCCCGCGGCTTCAAGGTGGTCAACGTGCAAGGCGGCACCGGCGCGTGGATCGCCGCGGGCAAGCCGGTGGAGTAGGCGACGAGGGCCAGCTACTCGATCTCGACCTCGACCCACAGCGCCCCGCGCAGCTCGCCGACGGCGTACCCGGTGGCTCGGTCCTTCGGGTAACGCTCGGCCAGCACGGCGGCGACCTCTGGGACCGGCGTGGGACCGTGGCAGACCAGGCAGGGCGCCTCGACGGCCAGGGGCTTCAGCAGCCGCGCGCTCCGGGCACCCTCCGCGTCGACGATCTCGGACAGGCCCTGCACCCCCTCCGCCGAGCGCTCGCCCTGAGCGACCAGCCACTCCTGGACCCAGGACGGGCCGGCGTTGTCGGGGTTGCGCAGCCGCAGGGAGCTCCGACCCAGCTTGGCGCGGTGGGTGCGGCCCACCTCCACGGTGAGGGCCGAGGCGTTGCCAGCGCACATCGCCACGGCGCCCGCGGGGCCCTCGGCCTTCATCGCCCCCATCAGGCGCCCCTTGAGGGTGCTGCCCAGCTCGGCCGCCGCCGCCGCCGCTGCAGCTTGGGCCGCGACGCCCTTCTCCAGGGCGTGGGGGTCGGGCGTGGGGGCCTCAGCTTCCGGCCCCGTGCAGGCGGAGAGGGCCACG
>CALCXL010000623.1 GCA_937907595.1 uncultured Pseudomonadota bacterium | reverse complement strand
GCAACGACCCCTCGACCCCCGACGCCACCGCCCAGCAGTTCGGCCTGGCCTCCTACGGTGAGAACCAGCTCGACCAGTACCTGCAGCAGGGCAACAACGCCACGGACATCCTCTTCGTGGTGGACAACTCCTGCTCCATGTCCGAAGAGCAGAGCAGCCTGGCGGTCAACTTCGCCTCCTTCCTGCAGATCATCCAGTCCCTGGACATGGACTACCACCTGGGCGTGGTCTCTACGGACATCGGCGACCAGGGGCAGCTTTGGGGCACGGTGCCGATCATCACGCCCAACACGCCGGACCCGGAGGGCACCTTCTCCACGAACGTGAACCTGGGCATCAACGGCTCGGGCATCGAGCAGGGCTTCGAGAACGCGCGCATGGCGCTGTCGTCCCCCAACGTCGACCCCGGCGGCTTCAACTACGGCTTCATGCGGGAAGAGGCGGGCCTGCGCATCGTGTTCGTCTCCGACGAGCAGGAGCAGAGCAGCAGCGCTCCCTCGGGGCTGACCGCGCAGGGCTACATCGACTTCTTCCGCGGCCTCAAGGCCAACCCCGACCACGTGGTGCTGTCGGACATCACCGGCGGCATCGCCGGCTGCAGCGCCAACGGCAACAACGCGGACGCCGGCACGGACTTCTTCCTGGCCACCAGCCAGACGGGCGGCATCTCGGCCTCCATCTGCGACCCGGGCTGGATCGCCACCCTGCAGTCCCTGGCCTGGCTGTCGCAGTCCTTCGCGGACACCTTCGAGCTGAGCCGCACCCCGGTGCCCGAGACGGTCGCCGTCTCCCTCAACGGCGTCCCGGTGTTCGTGGGCTGGGTCTACGACTCGGCGCTCAACGCGGTGGTCTTCGACCTCAGCCACGTGCCGGACAACGGCGACGAGCTGGACATCGAGTACACGGTGCAGGGCGACTGCAGCGACTGAGCCGCTCCTTCAAGATCACGACGGCCTCGGCGCTTCGGCTCCGGGGCCGTCGTCGTTCTGGGCGGCCGCGCCCCGGGCCCGTGCTCGCTCCCGCTCCCGTGACCGGTGCCCGTCTCCCGTGCTCGTCCGCCGCTCCCGCGACCCCCGCTCACCCTCCTACCAGGGCGGGGTGCACTGCCCCGAGTCGTCGCCGATGCAGCCCCAGCACTCCACCGTGTCGTTGGGGCGCTTGGCGCAGGAGTGGTACCAGCCGGCGCTGACCTGATCGAACTGGCCGGGGGGGGCGCTGACCTGGCCGCGGCTGTCGTCGCCCCAGCAGGTGATGAAGCCGGTGCCCAGCTCCACCGCGCAGGAGTGGCGCCAGCCGGAGCTGAGCTGCTCGAACTCGCCCAGGGGCGCGCCGGAGACCTGGCCCCAGGTGTCGTCGCCGAAGCAGCTGATGTTGCCCGCGTCGTTCAGGGCGCAGACGTGGGACGTGCCCGCGGCCACCGAGCGGTAGGAGCCCACGGCGTTGGCGATGGGCTTGCCGTCGCCCCAGCAGTCCAGGCTGCCGCTGGTGGACAGGGAGCAGCAGTAGTCCTGGCCGGCGGAGACCGCGGTGAGCAGCTCCGAGCTGGGCGCGGGGTCGGTCCAGGAGAAGGCGCTGCCCCAGACCTGGGCCACGCCGGTGCTGTCGATGGCGCAGGCGTGCGTGTCGCCCACCCCGACGTCCACGAAGCTGCCCAGGGGGGTCAGGTGCTGGTTGTTGCCCTGGTCGCCCCAGCACTGCACGCCGCCGCTGTTCTGCACGATGCCGCAGGTGAAGTCGCCGCCCACCTCCAGCTGGTAGTAGTTGACCTCGGGGCCCTGATCGCTCTGGCCCAGGCTGTTGTCGCCCCAGCAGGCGTAGCTGAGGTCCACCTGGTTGGAGCAGGTGTGCCCGCGGCCGGCGGTGACCCACAGCTTGGGGTCCTGGTGGACCTCCACCCAGGCCTCGCCCACCGGCCCGTCCTCGAAGCCGTCCCAGGGGGAGACGATGCAGGAGATCTGGTCGCTGACCTCGGTGACGGTCCAGGCCAGGAAGGGCACGGCCACGCCCAAGGGGCTGCCGTTCTTGAGCCAGGCGTAGGTGTACGTGACCTCGTCCCCGTCCACGTCGTACGACGGGTTCTCGATGGTGCACTCCAGGTCGTTGGCCACCACCGGCTCGTTCGGGGAGATCAGCACGTCGGGCGCCTCGGGCCCGGTGTTGCGGATGGTCTCCGAAGCGCTGGCCCCAGGCCCGACCGCGCCGTTCGCGTCCGTCGGGATGACCGTGCACATCCAGGTCTGGTCCTTCACCGTCATCACCGACTCGATGTTGGCCTCGGTGATGCCGGTGTCCACGCCGTCCAGGGCCCAGCTGAAGGCGTACTCCACGGCGTCGCCGTCGGGGTCGAAGGACGCGATGTCGATGACGCAGCGCAGGGTGTCCGTCGTCTTGGGCTCCGGCGGGTCGACGCGCAGGGCCGGCTGGCCGGGCGGGGCGTTGGGCGCGCACTCCGGGGCGTTGAAGCAGGGGGTGTCGTCGCAGTCGAACAGGCCGTTGCCGTCGTTGTCGGCCGCGTCGCTGCACTCGCCGGGGTCGTCCCCTTCCAGCTCGGGGGCGACGGAGATGGAGACGTCGCTGCAGCCCGACAGGGCGATCGACAGCAGGAGGAGGGTGAGGGGCGGTCGGAGCAAGGCATCCTCGGGATCGGGTGCCCCACAACGTAGCCGCCACCGCGCGCCGCCGCCAACCTGCATGGCGGGGTGCAGATCTGCGATCATGGCCCCGTGCCCATCACCGAAGTCGTTCGCATCCTCGCCACCGCCCTCGCCGCCGACGGTCGATCCGTCGGTTTGCTCTACGATGTGGACGGGCAGATGGGGGCCGACGAGGACGCGGTCGGCCCGCCCACCTTCTGGTTGCGCGTCGACGGAGTGAGTCATGGGCCCTTCGATGGGGAGGACGACGCGGTGGTGGAGGCGGAGCGCCGCTTTGGTGCTCGCTTCTAGCCTGCTGGTCGCCTGCGGGGACGGGGAGCAGCCCGACGACCCCACCCGCTGGACCGTCGATCTGCACGGCGCCGACGTCTTCGTCTACCAGCCCTCCGCCGAGACCGGCTGCCTGGCCGCCACCGACGAGCGCCTGGGCGCCGCCACCACCGTCGAGGTGCTCGGCGCCGACGCCACCTGGTACCTGCTGGCGGACGGCTTCCGGCTCATCCGCCGCGTCAACGCCCTGAGCGAGCACCGCCCCGAGACCCTCCGCCCGCGAACGGAAGCGCTCGTCCAGCGGGCGGGCCCGCGCATCGTCTTCGGCGCCAACGGCTGCCCCACCGAGTCCGAGGCGGTCTGGCAGGAAGGCGACGTCGTCACCCGCCTCGCCCGCACCCACGACGCACAGTTCCGCGGCGTGGCCCTGGTCAACAGCGCCCTGGAGATGGCTCCGGCCCGCGACGTCGACGGCTGGGACTCCCCCTGGGAGGCCGGGGTGCACCTGGTCAAGGAGGTGCCCGAGGGCTTCGTGGTGGGCGGGGGCGTGCTCATCGACGAGGTCACGCTGCTGACCGCGGCGCACCTGGGCGTCGACGCCGACTTCTGCTTCTCCCGGGCGCCCGACGCCGGCGTCGCCTGGGCGGCGGGCGACTTCCTGTGCACCATCGGCTCCGTCACCGAGCACGACCGCGTCGATCTGGCTGTGGTGCACCTCAGCGAGCCGGTCGACGGGCCCTTCGCCCCCCTGCGCCCCACCGCCCTGGCCGTGGACGACGCCTTCTACGTCCAGCGCTTCGGCGCCCAGCAGGCCCGGGACTTCGGCGACTCCACGGTGCACTCCGTCGGCCTCAACAACGCCGACTGCGCGGCCTGGCCCTTCCCCTCCACCTTCACGTCGGTGGACCCCCTGGTGGGCCCCGCCGACGCCGGCAGCCCGGTCTACGCGGGGGCGGAGCTGGTGGGGATCACGCACGGCGAAGCCTGCTTCCCGGTCAACGACGAGGAGGGGCGGCACACGTTTGTGCACCTGCCGGCGATGCTGGACTTCATCGAGGAGGCGCAGCAGGCCTCCGAGTAGGCGGTGGACCCCCGGGCCGGCGCCCGCCGCTACCATGCGCCGGTGCGCTGGCTCCTCCTCCT
>CALCXL010000622.1 GCA_937907595.1 uncultured Pseudomonadota bacterium | reverse complement strand
ATGCCGAGCACTTGCAGCCACCGCAGGCGCGCCTCCGGGCAGGGCACCAGGGTGTTGCGATCCAGGCCGCGGGCCAGCCGATGCAGCGCCGTGCCCTTGAGGCCGAAGCGGCGGGCCACCCCCCCCGGCGGCAGCTCGGCGAAGGCGCCCAGGCTGCGCACCCCCAGCTTCTGCAGGGCGGCGATCTCCTCCAGCGCGTCGGGCAGCAGCTCCAGGGGCAAGGGGGCCAGGAAGGCCGCCTCCGTGCCCGTGGGCACCCGCGCTGGCGCCACGCCGTAGCCGGGCAGCCGCCCCTCCAGGATCGCCGCCGCCCGCGCCGCGAAGCGGGACCCGGCCATGCCCACCCGCGCCGGCAGCCCCAGGGAGCGCGCCGCCTCCCGGAGCTCGTCCAGGAAGCCCCCCTCCCCCTCCTCCAGGTAGGTGCGCTCCAAGCCGTCGAAGGCGGCGTAGGCCACCCCGCCCCCCGCCGTCTCGAAGGTGGGCGTCACGGAGCGGATCGCGTCCTCCAGGGCCGCGTGAGCCCGGGCCAGGGCGCCGGCGTCCACCTCCCGCACCGTCAACTCGGGGGCGATGGAGCCCGCGGCGATGGCCGACATCCCCCGCTTGACCCCGTCCAGGCGCGCCGCCGGGGAGGCCGCCACGATCAGCCGCCGGCCGTCGTCGGGGTCCACCAGGGCCAGCCCTCCCTCGGGCTCCTCCCCCAACTGCTGGATCGTCACCTGCAGGGCGAAGTCGGGCACGAAGAGGCAGGCGATGCGGACGGACATGCTGAACGGATGTTCATGCATTCCGCCGCCGGGATCAAGGGCCCTCTGCGGGGACGGCCGCGAGGACGGCCGCGGGGGACCGCGCTACGCTCGCCCCTCTCGGAGGAGCGGACGATGGGCACGGAGCTGGAGATCAAGGCGAGCGCGCTGCCGAGCGAGCCCCTGTCCCCCGACGCGGTGCTGGCGGTGCTGGCGGGGCGGGCGACCCTGCGCAGCCCGGTGAGCCAGCTGCGCCTGGAGGCCCACTACCACGACACGGCGGACGGGCGGCTGCGGCGAGCGGGCTGGACCCTGCGGGCCCGGCAGGAGGACGCCGACATCGTGGCCACCACCAAGGGCCCCGGCCCCCTGGTGGGCGGCGTGCCGCAGCGCCTGGAGATCAACGCCCCCCTGAGCCGCCTGCCCGCGCCCGGCGATCCCCTGCCCGCTCCCCTGGCGCAGGCGCTGGCCGCGGCGGGGTTGGAGCTGGATCGCTGGCCGTCGCCGTCGCACCGGGCCCGGATCCTGCGGACGCGCGTGGACCTGGAGTTCGGGGGGTGCCGGGCGGAGCTGGCGATCGATCACGGCCAGGTGGAGGCCGCGGGGCGGCGGAGCGAGGTCCGGGAGCTGGAGTTGGAGCTGCTTGCCGGCGAGACCTCGGGCCTCGTGGAGGCCGCCGTCCTGCTGGGCGGGCACCTGGGGCTGCGGCCCGGCGGGTGGTCGAAGGCCGCGCGGGGCATGGCGCTGCTGGGGCGCTTGCGGGAGCCGAGGCTGCGCGATCAGCCCAGCCTGCTGGAGCGCTGGGAGCACCTGGTGGATCTGGAGGAGCGGCTGCGGCTGGGGGAGGCGCAGTGGGCGGGGGCCCGGACCGACGCCGTGGCCGCCCTGGTGGCAGCGGGGGCACCCGCCGAGCTGGCGGAGGAGCGGTCGGGCCTGCGGGCGCGCATCGACAGCGCCGCGCACGCCTCGCTGCTCTGGGGGCTCTACGTCGCCGCGGTGCGGCAGGGCGCGAGCTGATCGGGGGGGGGGCGTCTGGGGGAGCCGCCCTCGGCGGTCAGTGACCCGCGGAGCCGCCGGCCTGGGCCGCGATGGCCTCGGTGATGAAGCGGCCCAGGTTGCGCCAGGGCGTGACGGACACGGGCTGGCCCGCCTGGGGATCCCAGAGCACGTCCAGATCGAGCCCTCCGGGGGGGACGGTCTGCTCGACGTGCACGCGAACGCGCACCAACGCGCCCTCAGGGCCTTCGACGTGGATGGAGTAGTTGTGCGGCGTGATCGGATCGTGGCTGGCCATGGGGTCCTCCGGCGGCCCGAGGATGCCGAGGTCGGGCCCCGCATGCAAGGATGGCGCGCTCCATGATCCGCACCCTCCCCTTGATGCTCGCCGTGCTCCTCTGCGCCTGCTCCGATCCGCCTGCGGTGGAGGCGCCGACGGAGGCGCCGGCGGAGGCCACGCCCGCCAGCACGCCGGCCGACACCCCGCCTCCGGTGACGGTGACGAAGCTGCCGCCCGTCGGCGGATCGGCCCCGGCCGAAAAGGACCCCCGCGCCGGCAAGCCGAAGCGCTGGCTGGGCATCACCGTCGCCAACATGAACGAGCCCATCGACGGCGCGCCCCCGGACAGACGCTCCCAGATCACCCGCGCGCTGCGGGGCGGCCCGGCCGACGTCGCGGGCCTTCGTCGCGGGGACGTCATCCTGCGGGCCAACGGCCAGGAGGTGCGCAAGTACCAGGACTACCTGGCCCAGGCGCGGGTGACGGAGGTGGGCCAGAGCATCGACCTGGTGGTCCTGCGCGCGGGCAAGGAGGTCTCCGCGAAGCTGACGATGATGGAGAAGCCGGAGGACAACAACGCCTGGCGGCGCCAGCACTTCCCAGGCACCGACGGGTTCGACTACGACATCCCGCTGCTGCGCGGGGGCGAGCGCTTCCGATCGGCCGACCGCGGCAAGAAGCCGCAGCTGCTCTACTTCTGGGCGACCTGGTGCGGGCCCTGCCGCAAGACCAGCCCGTGGATCGACGCGCTGCACGAGCAGGCAGGCGATCGGCTGCACCTGGCCTCCATCTCCAGCGAGGAGCTGGAGAAGCTGAAGCCCTTCGTGGAGCGCAGCCACGGCAGCTACCCGGTGGGCCACGACGTGGACGGATCGCTGAAGCTGGACTACGAAGTAAACAAGCTGCCCACGGTGGTGCTGGTGGACGCGGACGGCAAGGTCGTCGTCTGGGACATCGGAACCACCGGCGTGCAGCGGGCGATCCGTGAGGCGCGCCGACTGCTCGACCTCCCCACGCCCACCCCTGAACCCGCCGCCGCGCCCTCCCCCTGACCCGAGGCACCCATGCCCCTGTCCACCGTCTCCCTCCCCGACCAGGTGCGCGCGCGCATCGAAGCAGCCATGCCCGACGCCACGGTCTCCGTCACCGGCGGCGGCGGCCACTTCCAGATCCGCGTCGTCTCCGCGCAGTTCGAGGGCCTGAACACCCTCAAGAAGCAGCGGTTGGTCTACGCCGCCTTCAAGGAGCTGATGGCTGGCGACTCCGCGCCCGTGCACGCCGTGGACAGCATGATCACCCTCACCCCCGACCAGGCCGGTTGAGCTCCGGGGGGCCTGCGGGAGCCGGAATGCAGGGGCTCGTGGCCCCTCGCGCCGGCGCCCGGGCCCTCTGGTAGGCTGCGTCGGCAGGGGCCCGCGGATGTTGGTGACCATCTACGGCGCACGGGGGTCCTTCCCCAGCGCACAGCACTCGATGATGCGCTACGGCGGGAACACGACCTGCGTGGCGCTGCAGCTCGTGGACGGCACCCACATGTTCTTCGACGCGGGCACGGGCCTGCGGAACTACGGCAAGGACCTGCTGCGCGCGGGGCTGCCCGACCGGGCGCACTTCCTGCTCAGCCACCTGCACCACGACCACGTCTTCGGCATGCCCTTCTTCGAGCCGGTGTACCGCCCGGACTTCGAGCTGGTGGTCCACCGCGTGCACCCCGCGGACGAGCCCCCCTTCAACCCCATCCCCCGCATCTTCGACGGCGTGCAGACGCCCGTGCCCCTGCACGACCTGCCCTGCCGGGTCACGGTGGCGGCAGACGAGGCCCCCAGCTTCACCATCGGCTCGGCCCAGGTGCGGCGCATCGCGCTCAACCACCCCGGCGGCTGCACCGGCTTCCGCGTGGACGACGCCGACGGCGGCTCCTTCACCTTCTTCACGGACAACGAGCTGCACCCCCCGGGGCCCACGACCTCCACGGCGGAGGAGCAGGCGGAGTTTGCGAAGGGCACGGGCGTGCTCTTCCACGACGCGCAGTACCTGAGCCCGGAGATGGCGCAGCACGCCGGTTGGGGGCACAGCTCCGTCGACCAGGCGCTGGCGCAGGGCAAGGCGGCTCGGCCGGCGCTGCTGCTGCTGACCCACCACGATCCCGACCGCAACGACGCCGCCCTGGGCGCGATCGGCGAGGAGGTCGCGGACTT
>CALCXL010000621.1 GCA_937907595.1 uncultured Pseudomonadota bacterium | reverse complement strand
TATCGCTCGATGTTGAGCGCTCGCAGGAGGAACCGGACGTCGGCCTCGTCCCGAAAGCCCGCGCCGATCCGCATGGCCGCGCACTTCATCGCCAGCAGGTACTCCGGCCTCGCGGTGAAGACGGCCAGATGGGGGAGGTCGAGGTAGGGGTCGAACTCTCCGCGGGCGCTCAGGAACCCCTTGACGCCGTCGTTCAGCCAGTCCTCCGGCACATCGGCCCGCAGCGCAACGCGAGCGGCAGCCTCCCGCAGCTCCGACGTGGGGCGAAAGAGCGCGTCCACGTCGCGGGTCGAAGGGCGCGCATCGAAGACGAGACACATCACGGCGCCTCCGACCAGGTAGAGCTCGCCCTTGACCCCCTTGCTGCCGAGCTCCTCGTTCAGAAGCTCGAACAGCCGCCGGATGTCGTCGCTCGTCAGCTCCAGCCGGTCAGACACGGTCGCCCACCCCGGCGTCGACGAAGATGTTCCGCCGACGGAAAGAGACCGGGGCATGCACCAGCAGGTGCTCCCGGAGGCGGCGGAGCCGGGTTCCAAACCAGGGAGTCGGAAGGGGCTCGACGGCGCGGGTCCACGCGGGTGGGGGGAGGCCCAGCCTCGCGGCCGTCATCTCGACCAGCGCTGCGAGGTAGTTGCTCGTGAACCGTGAGAGCCCCGACGGCTCGAGCTGACCGACCGTCGCCAGGAAGTCCACGCTGCGCAGCTTCTGGAGGAGCTCGATGATCTCCGCCCAAGCTGCGTGCGACTCGCTCTCCTCGGCTCGCCGGACCAGCGCCATCAAGCGGGCGTCTGGCTCTGGAAGTGCTCGCGAAAGGAGCCACTCGGACATGCCCACGCCGGCGCGCTCGGCTGCCGCGCGGATCGCCGCCTTCTGCGCTCTCGAGACTCGAATCTGGAGCTGTTGATCGCGGCTGGCCATGCCATGAGGATGGGCATCGCCAGTCCATGTGTCAATACACCGTAAGTACACCGCACATCGCTGGAACGGGCGAGCCGTCGGACCACGCAGGGACCACACGCTCCACGTTCTTCGACGTCTCTCCCCGTCCCTCGCCGCGCCCCCGCGCCACCTGACCAGCTGTACCCTGCTGCTCTGCGCCGAGGACGCCCTGAGCGAGCCCATCCTCTACTTGATCTACTCGTCCCCGGACTTCGGGTCGTCCAACCAGACGTCGTACGACGCGGAGCCGAACACGAGACCGGGCTGGAGGCCTTCGAGCCACTTCGGATCGGCCACGCGCACCCGCAAGACGACGTGGTGGTACTGCTCGCACAACTTGTCCTCGGCTTCCTTGGGAGGGAGGTCGAGAGACTCGACGTCATCGCGGTAGCGGATCAGCCCGTCCACTTCCGACGTGGTTTCGTCGTGGACGTTGTGACGTTCGATCAAGTTGACGTGCTCGCTGGCCCGCGGCCAGCCCGCCAGTTCGTCGACCAGATGTCGGGAGATCGGTACGCGTCGGCCCCGTCGCTCCTGCTGGGTCTTGCCGAGCTCGCGGCGGATCTCGAGTACCGCCTCTGCGAGGTCGAGGTCGTCCCACCGCAGCTGCATCGCCTGCTGCACCCGGAGACCCGTGAACCTCAAGACGATGGCCAGCTGTCGGAGCCTGCCGGACGAGGCCGCGCTGCAGGCCGCCGGGGCGGTCGGGGTCGCCGATGTCCGACAGGACGTGCAGCGACACCTCGAACTCGTAGCGGCCCCGAACGAAGCTGCTTGCGTAGCCGCCCGGGACGAGGTGTCGCTCCAGGACCAGGACGTCGAAGCCCTTCTTCGCGAGGGACGACGCAGCGGACAACCCGCCCAGCCCCGCGCCGATCACGATGAAGTCGTAGTCCGGCTTCACACCCCCTCCGCGAAGGGGAGGGGACGTCGACGAAGCGGCTCGGTCCGGTCCCACCGTGGGCCCTGTGCGGTCGAATCCCGGTGCGGCTGGAGGGCGTGCATCATCGGCTTTCTGCGCTGGGCGGGGGTGCCCGGGAACACGAACCGGGGTGCGGCGCCAACACCCGACACAGCCCCGAATACATCGAGCGTCGGCGAGGCCGCCCGCGTTCAGGGGTAGCGTCCGCACGAATGCTCCACCCGAGGCGTAGGGTGGCGGGCAGACCGGGCCGGCCTGTTCGCATTCGCGGCCCTGATCCACCTGCGCTCTGGAGTCCCCTGATGAACCCCGCCGCACCGTTGCTTCTCGCCGGAACCCTCGCCCTCCTCGCTATCCCCTCGAGCGCCCGGGCCGAAGAGGCCGAGGAGCCTGAGGTCGCCGAGCCGCGGGCCGACCCGTCAGACACGAAGGCCGCCCGCAAGGCCGCTCGCAAGGCCGCCCGCCAGGCGATCGTTCAGACGGCGGTCGACGACTACGAGAGCCGCTACAGCACCTGGCACCTCAACCCGGGCGCCCGCCCCTGGCACCTGCGGCTGAGCGCCGAGCTGGGCTTCGTCGGGGTCCTGTCGCACACGATCCAGTTCGGCCAGGAGGGCTCGAGGATCGACTACCTGACCGACGGCGGACAGAACAACCTGTTCCCATTCGTGCGGGCCTCGGTCGACCTCGAGCTGTTCCACCACCTGGTGATCACGTTCCTCTACCAGCCGCTCGACGTGCGCAGCTCCTCGGTCCTGCAGCGGGACATCCGGATCGACGACACCGTCTTCCCCGAGGGGACCGGGATGGACATGCGCTACGGGTTCAGCTTCTACCGGCTGAGCATCTCGGGCGACTTCCTGCCGCACCCCGAGCGCGAGCTGCTGCTCGGCTTCTCGGCGCAGATCCGCAACGCGACGATCGACTTCACTTCGGCCGACGGCAGCCTGCGCACCACCAACCGGAACATCGGCTTCGTGCCGATCCTCAAGGGGCGGTTCCGCTGGACCTTCGAGAAGAACTGGTTCCTGGGCGCCGAGGTCGACGGCTGGTACGCCGAAGGGCGCGGCGTCAGCGGCAGCACCAACAGCTTCGTCGGCGCGATCGTGGACGCCTCGATCCGCGGCGGCGTCGTGCTTCGGCCGGTCGGCGACGTGTTCCTCAACCTCCGCTACATCGGCGGCGGCGCCCAGGGGAGGGACGAGACCCCCGACCAGGGCGACGGCTACACCGACAACTGGCTGCACACGATGGTCCTCAGCCTCGGCGTGCAGGTGCGCTGACCTACGGCTTCGCGATCGGCGAGACCGCCTCGCGCGCCTGCGACGGACGCGGCAGGAACCGGCCGGTCCGCGCCATGTACCGCGCGTACGGGTCACCCAGGTGCTCCAGGAGTAAGGCCTCCTCCAGCCGCGCCTCGGCGACCAGGCAGACCAGCCCGATCGACGACACGATGGCCGTCGGCACGGCCGGCGAGAAGGCGACGGCGCCGAGGAACACGCAGGCGAAGCCGCTGTAGATCGGGTGGCGCACGCGTGAGAACAGGCCGCGCTGCACGAAGTCGCTGCTCTGCCGATCGATGCCGAGGCGCCAGGCCGGGCCCATCTGCACCTGGCCGGTGATCAGGACGGCCAACCCCGATCCGATCACCACGAGCCCGGCGATCTGCAGGCCGGGGGGCGCGTCCAGCTCCAGTGACATCTCCCCCAGCAGCTTCGAGTGGAGGATGGACCAGAGCGCGGTGATGCCGACCGACATCGACAGCCCGACCCCGGCCAGCCGCTCGATCGGTCGATGGGCCCGGGCGACCGCCACCGGCTTGACCCCGGCGCGTCGTCCACGCAGCACAGGCAGCACAAGGCCTCCGACCAGCAGCGCAGTCATCCTCCCGGCGTAGATCCAGCCCATTCGCGGCGCAGAAGTCCTGCGCGGGACAACCGGCGCAAGGGCAGGAGGTCAGTCCGCGGGGGGCGAAATCTTCCACCGCGCCCGTCGCAGCCGGTCGTTCGCGAGACAGGCCGACCGCTTCGAGTCCCTGAGGTGGCGTCTTCAGTGGGGCTCGGGGAGGCCGGACCACGCCACGACCTGATCCCACAGCCGCGCACGCTCGCCGGCGGGCTCCCGCGTCCCGGGGAGGAGGTGGGTCGAGACCGCCCGGCGGTCGAACCAGAACCCCCCGGTCTGCCCATCGAGGCGCGCGCAGACCGCCAGCCAGAGCACCGTATCCGAGCCCTCCTCCGGCGACCGGAGGAGCCGTCTGGTGAGCGCGTGGAAGCGGGGCAGCGAGCTCGCCACCCCCGGCGTCGCGGCCCAGCCCGGGTGCATCGCCGCGCTCGTCACCACCGCGGGGTCGAGCCGCTCGGCCAGCAGCTCCGAGAGCACCACCTGGGCGCGCTTGCAGTCGGCGTAGGCGTTCACCCCGTCAAACGGCCCCGTCGTGGCCGCGAGGCGAGCGAGCGACAAGCGCCGGGGGTACATGCCCCCGCTGCTGACCCAGATGATCCGGGCCGGGCGGCCGTCGGGGGCCGCGACGAGCTTCGGGAGCAGGCCCAGGGTGAGCCGCAAGGGTCCGACGACGTGGGTCGCCAGCGTCACCTCGAGGCCGTCGGAGGTGAACGCGCGATCGGAGAGCAGCGCCCCGGCGTTGTGCACCAGGACGTCGACCCGCGCACACCCCGGGGCGGCGCAGTAGCGGGCCACCGACGCGGGATCGCTGAGGTCCACGAGGTGGAGGACCAGGTCCCCGCCCGTCCGCGCGGCCAGCTCGGTCCGCGCCGCCTCGCCCCGCTCCCGGCTGCGGCACAGCATGTGGACCTGTGCGCCCCGCCGGGCCAGTCCCTCGGCGGCGGCGAAGCCAAGGCCCGAGTTGGCGCCGGTGACCACCGCGACGCGCCCGCGGAGGTCGACGTCCAGGTCGTCGGGATCGAACCGCCGGGCGTGGCGCGCGAAGCCGGTGCGATCGAAGGATGCGGCCACCGTCGCGTCGAGGACGCGGTCGATCAAGGAGCGGCCGGTCACCGACGCGGCCTCCGGGGCACGAAGCCCGAGGTGCGTTCGATGTAGTCGGCGTAGGCGGGCTTCGTCTT
>CALCXL010000620.1 GCA_937907595.1 uncultured Pseudomonadota bacterium | reverse complement strand
TCATCGACGGCGACGGCATGTTCACGTCCGTCTTCATCGCCAACCTGGGCAGCCTGGGCATGGGCGCCGGTTATCACCACCTGTACGAGTGGGGCACGTGCCCGCTGTTCATGATGGTGGGCGCCACGAAGGAGGAGCCGGTCGTGGTGGACGGCCGCCTGGAGGTGGGGCGGGTCATGACCGTGCGGTGGTCCTACGACGAGCGCATCGCCGACGGCCTCACCGCCCGCCACGGCATCGACGACGTGGTCGCGGTGCTGGAGGACCCCTTCCGTTGGCTGGGCTGCCTGGACGAAGACGGGGACGACGCGGTCACGCTGGAGGGCTTGGGGGCCGGCGACAGGCGACCGCCGGACGCGGTCAACGCCACGACCTCCATCGAGCAGGAGTTCGAGTGGTAGCGGGCTGAGGGGGGGCGCTACGGCAGGAACCAGATGTCTTGGCCGGAGACGTCGACCTCGCAGCGGGTGGCCGTGAACTCGAACTCCACGTCGCCGACGTCCTCGTTCTCCTCGTCCAGCAGGTCGACCTTGCCCGTGGCCTCCACGCTGTCGCCGTCGACGGTCAGGTCCAGGTCGCCGCCGACCTCCTCGTCGTAGTAGCTGCTGAAGGGGTCGACCTCCAGGAACACCAGGCCCGCGGTGCCGAAGATGCAGACGTCGTCCACGTTGTCCGCGGCGTCCACGAAGGTGTTCTTGCGGTACCAGGCCAGGGACAGGGCGAACCCGGGGTCCCCCGCGGACTCGTAGCTGCCCGTCTCCGGGGCCACGCTCCGGGCGGAGCCCTGGGTGAGATCGATGCGCATCCAGGAGTCGTCCTCCGCGTAGATCTCCGCGCTCTCCTCGCCCAGCGTGGTGAACAGCTCCTTGCCCTCCGAGCAGTCGGCGCCCTGCTCGAACCAGGTGTTGATCCGATCCGTGGCCGAGGGAAGAAAGCCCTGCACCGCCTCGCACATGTTCCCGCGGCTGGTGACCGCCAGGGAGTGCTTGCGGCCGTCGTCGGTGTCCACGTCGAACCACGTCGCCGCGCCCACGCTGAACGACTCGTCGCCGGAGATGTCCAGGGTGACGCTGCCGATGCAGCCGGTGAGCAGGGGGAAGACCAGGAGGAGGAGCGTGCGCATGCGGGCGAACGTAGCAAGAGTTGGGCTCATCGACACCAGCGCATGCTCACCCCGCGGATCACCACGCGGCCGGGCAGGTTGGAGGCCAGCAGACCCAGGCGCCGCACCGTGGGCACCTCCGTCCAGGGCAGGCTGCGATCCAGGCGCAGGCTCGCGCGGCCGTCGGACGAGACGGGCGCCACCACCACGCCCCGCCAGCCGTCCAGCAGGTCCTCCCGCTCGGACCAGGTCACCACGGCGAAGCGCCCCTCGGGCACCAGCGCCGTGCCGCGCGGGTCCTCGGGGCGCACCCCGGTCACGTCCAGGTCCAGGTCCAGGCCGCAGACCGCGGCGGTGTCGATCTCCAGGGGCGGCGATCGCAGGATGCCGGGCTTGCCCGCCTGGCCCAGCTGCGAGCGCACCTCGCCCTCCGGCATGCGGATCCTCGCGTCCACCAGGAAGCCCAGCCCTTGCTCGTAGCGGGGCAGGCCCAGGTGCCCGCTGCTCGCCGGCGGCCAGGCGCTCCACCCGCCGGGTCCTTCGGCGAAGGACCAGCGCTGCGCCTCCTCCCCCAGGGTGCGGGGCGTCGGCGTCCAGGCGACCCAGCTGGGCCAGCGGCTCGGCGGCGAGCCCGGCGGGCCGTAGGACTCCGCGAGCACGGGACCCTCAGGCCAGGTCGTCGCCACGAGGCGGCCGTAGCCGTAGGGCTCCCTCCGGGCCCCGAAGCCCCGGTCCCCCCCCTGCAGCGCCAGGATCGCCGGCTTGCCCCCCGCCATCCGGGGCAGCGCGCCCGACGTCAGCAGGGAGGCCAGCCCGCGATCGGGCCGCTGCAAGGCGATCACCAGGGGTCCCTGGTGCTCCTGAACCGCCTGCACGAAGGCCCCGACCGTCGGCTCCGACCGCTCCAGGAAGTGGGGTCCCACGCGCAGGAAGGCGGCGGCGAAGGAGGCGGCCACCAGCCCCCCCATCAGCGCCCCCCGCCCCTCCCATCGACCCTGCTTCGGTGCGCAGGCCGACACCACCAGGGCCAGGCCCACCGACGGCAGCAGCATCTGCCGGCCGGTGTCGTTGAAGGCGTCGCTGCGGCCCGCCAGGTACAGCAAGGGCACCGGCAGGGTGACCAGCAGCCAGCCCAGGCCGAGCCGCAGGGCGCCCCGGGGCGTGGCGCGGAGCAAGGCGACGACCACCAGCCCCACCGCCGGCAGCGCCCAGAGCGCCCCATCGGCGGACAGGGAGCGATCGGGCAGCCCCAGGGACGAGCCGGGGACCACCAGCGTGCGCAGGGCCTGCAGCGGCGACGCGTACCAGGGCGCGCCCTCGGTCAGCAGCCGCCCCCCGGGCCCCAGGAGCGCGAAGAAGGCCAGGGCGTAGACGGCGCCGACGGCGACGAAGGGCAGCCAGCTCCGCCGCGTCGACGTCCCCCGATCCACCAGCCAGAGCAGGGCGACAGCGGCGATCGCCGGGGGCTTGCAGAGGCAGGCCGCGCCGTAGAGCACCAGGGCGCCGATCCGCCCCCGGCGGCTGGATCGCAGGCGCGGCCAGCCGGCCACCAGGAGCAGGACCAGCAGGGTCATCAGCTGGTCGTCGCGGGCGGCCAGGTAGTAGGTCCCCTGCCCCGTGCCGATGTTCAGGCCCAGCACGGCCCCGCCGGCCAGGGCCCCGCCCACGCCTCCGCCCAAGCTCCGGATCAACGCGAAGGTCGCCGCGACGATGCCCAGGTGCAGCAGCAGGTTGGTGGCGTGGTAGCCCGCGCCGTCGAAGCCGAAGAGGGCCAGGTCGCCGACCCAGAGCAGCCAGGGCGTGACCCGCAGGCTGTCCGACGCCCCGTAGCCGCCGATGATCCGCGCGAAGGCGGCCGGGTCCCCGTCCAGCAGGCCCGCGGCGACGTCGACGTGAAACCAGTCGTCGGCGTTGCGCAGGGGCAGGCTCAGGGACGCGCGGTGCAGCCAGCCCACCAGGGCCAGCAGCAGGGACAGGGCCAACGCGTCGAGGCGGGTGCGCACCCTGCGGAGGGTAGCCCGGGGCGCGCGCCGGGGGTCCGTTCAGGGCGCGGCGTTGTGGCGGCGAATCGCGCGGACGATCAGAACGGCAGCGCGTCCAGATCGACGTTGCCCCCGCTCAGGATCACGGCGACGTCCTCCAGGCCCGGCCGCGCGCGGAAGGGCTCGGACAGCACCGCGGCCAGGGCGACCGCGCCGCTGGGCTCCACCACCAGCTTGGCGCGCTCCCAGATCAGGCGCATGGCGGCCACGATCTGCTCTTCGGAGACCAGGTGCAGGCCCGCCACCACGTCGCGCAGGACGGGCCAGGTGAGCTCGCCCAGGCCGGTGCGCAGGCCGTCGGCGACCGTCTGGGGATCCAGTTGGGGCAGCCGCGCCCCCGCGGCCAGGCTGCGCGCGGCGTCGTCGGCCCCCTCGGGCTCGGCCGCGAAGACGGGGCAGTGGGGGGCGGCCTCCCGGAGGGCCAGGGCGATGCCGGAGACCAGCCCGCCGCCCCCGATCGGCGCCACCACCGCCGCCAGCGACGGCACCTGATCCAGGAGCTCGAGCCCCAGGGTGCCCTGTCCGGCGATCACGTCCGCGTGGTCGTACGGGTGCAGCAGCGTGCCGCCGGTCTGCTCGCAGAGCGCCCTGGCGGCCTCCTCCCGCGCCCTTTGGGTGGGCTCGCAGAGCACGACGCGGGCCCCGTAGCCCCGCACGGCCTGCTGCTTGATGGCGGGCGCGTTGCGGGGCATGACGATGTTGGCGGGCACCCCCCGCAGGCGCGCGGCCAGGGCCAGGGCCTGGGCGAAGTTGCCCGAGCTGTGGGTGACCACCCCCGCCGCCGCGGAGGCCTCGGGCAGGGACAGCACCGAGTTGAGGGCCCCGCGCATCTTGAAGGAGCCGGTGCGCTGCAGCGACTCCGCCTTCAGGTGGACGCGCCGACCGGCGAGCGCGTCCAGCGCCGAGCAGCGAAAGACGGGGGTGCGGTGGACCCCGCCGGCGATGCGGTCGCGGGCGGCGAGGACGGCGGACAGGTCGGCGGCGTAGGGCATGGGGGAGCGAGTCTACGCGAGCGTGGGGCGCCGACTCGTCCGATGCCGCGGGCCCGATGGGGCGAAGTCGGCCCAAAGCGGGCAGAATGGCGCGGTGCCGTGCCGAGCGTCGGGGAGCTCGCGGGCGCACGGGAGGGTCCTCCATGAGCCTGCTGGTGAAGGCCATCGCCATCTTCGTCGGACTCTGGGCGCTGCTCCGGCTGGCGAACGCGTGGATGGGCAAGCGCATCGACCCCAACGCCGCCGTGAGGCGCGCTCAGGCCAACGCCGAGCGTCGGGCCCCCCTCCCGGTCGATCCCCCCCGGCCCGAGTCCCGCGCGCCCGCCGCAGACGAGCCCTCGACCGCGTCGCTGACCTTCAACCTGCCGGCGCCCCGCAGCGCTCCCCCGGTGCTGAGCCCCGCCCCGGAGGCCTCGGAGGCTACGAGCGCGGCGGCGCCCGCCCCCACCCCGTCGGCCAAGGCGCCCTTCGCGGCGGATCCCGCGTTCACCCCCCAGGTCGCGGGGGCGAGCACCGGCCGCGTGCCCTCCCTGGACAGCATGGAGCTGGTGCCGGCCTCGAAGCCCATGGGGCCCTTCGCCCGCAAGACGCCGGACCCGGTGGACCCGATCCTGAACATGGTGCGCAGCCACGACGCCGCGGTGCGCCGGACCGGACTCGACGCCCTGCAGGAGCAGCGCAGCAGCATGTCCCGCGAGCAGGCGCACCGGCTGCTCTGGGCGGCGGGCGGCGACCTGCCGGAGGTGGACGACGAGGAGATCCCGGTGGCGGAGGCGATCCTGGTCGCCGCGCAGCCCTGGGTGAGTGAGGGCGACGTCGAGCTCCTGCGCTCCCTGCACCCCCGCCTGCCCGCCGGGGCGCGCAGCGTGGCCCTGACCCTGCTGGCCGCCATCGGCACGCGGGAGGCCGCGATCGCCTGGGCGGAGGCCCTGGAGCGGCACGGCCCCGGCAGCCACTTCGGCACCCGCCAGTCCCGTCCCTGGGCGGACGCGCTCGCCCACGGCGACGTCTTCTTCCCCGCGCTGCTCGACGCCGGGCTGCCCACCTCCGCCCTGGAGGAGATCCTTCTGCTGGCCGGGCGCTTCCTGGAGGGCGACGCCTTCCCCCCCGAGGCCCTGGACTCGCTGCAGCACGCCGTGGTGGAGCTTTGGGACGAGACCGCGGAGGAGGTGGAGGAGGTCCTTGGCGGCCCCGCCTGGGGTTGGAGCGACCGGGCGAAGTCCCTGCGGCGTCGCGCCAGCCTCCTGCTGGACCTGATGCGTTTTTTGTCCGACGGGGAGACCGCGCCGGCGCTGGCGCGCGGGCTGGCCTCGCAGGATCCCCGCCTGCGGCTCTTCGCGATCCGGGCCAGCCTGCTGCGCGGGGTGACCCTGGGGGAGGACGACGTCGCCCCGGCGGCCGAGTCGCCCGAGACCCGCGCCATGCTCTACGGCTTCCTGAAGCAGGCGCGCAAGGCGTCGCTGATGCCGCGTACCTGGCGCAGCCAGAGGGCCATGGCGGAGGCGGATCTGGCCGGCTGGCTGTCCTCCTCCACGGAGCTGGGTCACCCACCGGACGCCATCGAATCGGCCCACGTCGTCACGATCGAGGACGCCGACGCGGGCCCCGTCGACTGGCACCTGCTGCGCTTTCGCAGCGGCGCGCCGGACTGGAAGGCGCGGGGCTGGATGGTCGGCGTGTCGGGCCCCTGGGTGCGCAAGGACGGGCCGGGCGGCCGGGCGGGCGGGGACACGTTCAGCACCTACGCGCCCTGGCAGGACCGCAGCCCCGAGGAGCACGCGGCCGCCCTGCGCGAGGTCACGGACGAGTGGAGCGGAGGCGACTGATCGCCGCGGCGACTGCCCTGGCGCGATGATTCAAGCGCGCTCGGTCCAGCGGGCCGGCACGATGAGGCCCAGGTCCAACAGCGCCGCGGTCGCCTCCTCCCCCAGCGGCGAGGGCGCGCCCTCCCCCAAGGTCAGCAGGGCCTGCGCCGCGTCTGGATCCAGCTCGGCCACCACCAGATCCCCGTCGGATCCGCGCACGAAGCCCAGGGCCACCGGCTCCCCCTCGGCCTGCAGAGGACCCTCGGGGGCCGAGGCCAGGGCGCCGGGATCGCAGGAGAAACGCAGCACGCGGGCCCCGCGGGCCAGGCGCACGGTGCCGTCGCCGCCCGGCAAGGCGACCTCCCGCCCCGTGGTCACCAGCGCCGCTTCGTAGGCAGCCAGCTCGCGGAGCAACCCGCCGAAGGGCAACCACCGCAGCCACCGCTCGGCCAGGGGGCGGCGCTCGGGAGAGGCGAGGTCGTGGGCGGCGAACGCGGCGACGTCGGCGCGGGGCGAGCTCAGGGGGCAAGCGGTGAGCAGCCCCTCGGCGAGCACGGGCCGGGGGCGCAGGCCGGGCAGGGCGTAGCCGACCGCCTCCAGGTCCTCGGGCGGCAGCAGCTCCCACTCGTCGCAGAGGGCGCGGTAGGCCTGGACGGCGCGCAGGGGCCCCTGGGGGTGGCCCGCCTGGGCGTCGTCGGCCAGATCCTCCAGGATCCCCTCCAGCTGGCGGGCCGCGTCGCCGTCGGTGTCCGCCTGCACCGTGAAGAGCCGCCAGGCCAGGTCGCCGCAGATCGCCCGCAGCCGCCCCACCTCGGCGCTGTGAGGTGGATCGACCAGCGGTTCGCCCAGGACGGCCGCGGTCACGTCCAGCACCCGCTGCTCCAGGGCGTCCAGGTCCTCGGAGCGCTGCCGGTCGAAGGCGGCGGACCAGCGCGCGAACTCCGGGGAGCTCAAGCGGGGACCGTGGGCCAGGGCGTAGGCGACTCCGTCGCTGGCCAGGTCCAGGGTGGCGAAGCGGTGGGAGATCGGGCGCCCGAGCCGACGCGAGCGGGCCACGGCGGCCAGCTCCCGGTCGATGAAGTCCAGGCCCTGCTCGATGAAGGCGACGGCGCCCGGCGCGTCGGGATCGAAGGACGCGAGCTCCTCGCAGGCGGGGCAGAAGCTGCGAAAGAGCGCGCCGCCGCCGTCGTGGTCGGGGCAGCGGCGCAGGAAGGCCTCGTCGAAGAAGTAGTAGAGCGCGACCGGCAGCAGCTCGGCCAGGCGGCCGGCCGTGGCCAGGAAGAACGGGGTGGCGTCCGGCGCCCAGGCGTGGCCGACGAGGCCGTGGCAGAGCTCGTGGGTGCTCCACTTGCCGCGGTGCCCAGGGTGCATGCTGCCCAGGGCCTGATCGTGGCGAAACGACTGGTACTTGCGCTCGGGCAGGACCCCGGACCGCCACTGCGGCGGGGCGGCGTCGCCCTCGGAGCCGGGGGCCAGCCAGGCCCAGGGCAGCTCCAGCTGGGCGCGGTGCTCGTAGTGGGTGAGGAAGAGGCCGGCGCGGGCGGCGTGGCGGGCGACCTGCGCCGCGGCCGGCGAGCGACGCAGGTCCCGGGGTGGCGCGCCGACGAGGGCGGGCACGTCGGCGGTCCCGGCGGCGCGCAGGCGGGCGGCGGCGGTCTGGGCGTCCAGGGGCATGGCACCTCCGCGCGCGAAGCTACCAGGGTGCTGGTCCGCCCGCCTTGGGGGGCGGGCGGCGGAGGGCGCACCGCCGCGGCGCCCTCAGTCCCCCAGGTGCGAGGCCGGGGCGTCGACGCTGCGCTCGAGGATCAGCGTGCGGGCGACGGCGGGCACGACCAGGTTGCGCTCGCCTCCGGCGCCCCCCCAGAACAGCGGCACCATGCGCAACAGCAGGCTCCACATCAGCGACATGGCCTCGTCCAGGCTCGGCTCGCCCTCCTGGTGCAGGAGCTTGAGGTAGCGCGACAGGTCCTCGGTCCTGGCGATGCCGGCGGCGTCCATGCGGCGGACCAGGCGGCGGGTGAACGTCTCCAACGCGAAGTCGTGGTGGCTGGCGACCAGCTCGCCCAGGACGGCGGTGACCGCCCGCCCTTCGGCGTCCTGGGCCTGGATGGAGCAGTTGGCGGCTTCGGTGCGGGCGATGTCCAGGTGGCCGTCGCGCAGGGCCAGCAGCCCCAGGCGAACGTGGGGCCCCAGTCGACCCGGGGACAGCTCCGCTGCGCGGCGGTAGTGCTCGGCGGCGCGGTCGGGGAAGGCGTCCAGGAGCAGGTCGCCCTTCGTCAGGTAGCAGGCCAGGACCTGCTCGATGTCGCGGCTGCTGCGGATGGCGTGGTTGAGGGCCTCCAGGGCGTCGGCGTAGCGGCGCGCTTCCCAGCGGTACTCGGCCAGCGCGACCCAGGCGTCGGCGTTCCGCGGCTGCTGGAGCACCAGCTGCTCCAGGGCGGCTACGTCGGACTCTTCCAGGTCGGGTTCAGACACGCGGGGCCAGGAGGAACGCGGGAGGTGCCGCCCGGGAGGGGGCGACGGCGAAACGGTCGACGGCCAGGTGCCGGCGACCGCGGGGGCTCAGGGGGTGAAGGTCAAGGTCGTGGTGAGGTCGCCCACGTCGCCGATCGCGGTGTCCACCGAGTCGGTGCGGCTCAGGACGTAGGAGGAGCTGCCGTCGAACGCGGCGGTGCCGATGTGGGCGTAGCTGCCCGCGCTGTCCCCCGAGTACACCTCCCACGACGTGGGGCTGGTGAAGACGAAGCCGAAGTTGATGGTCGGCGGCGACTGGGTGTTGGCCTCCGATGCGCACTGATCGATGGGGTAGGTGGCCGCGCCCTGGTAGTCGGCCGCGCACTCCACGCAAGAGTCGGGGGCGGGCGAGGTGACGGTGCCGTTGAAGGTGGTGACGCAGTCGTTGGCGCCGACGAGGGTGCCGAGCGTGTTCGCCTCGTACGACAGCTCCCCGGACACCAGCAGGGACGGCGGGAAGCTGGGTCCCGAGTCGTCGTCGTCGGCCGAGTCGTCGTCGTCCACCGCGTCGTCGTCGTCCACCGCGTCGTCGTCGTCCCCGGTG
>CALCXL010000619.1 GCA_937907595.1 uncultured Pseudomonadota bacterium | reverse complement strand
TTGGCCTGGAAGGTTTGACATTACAAACACTTGTGGGATATTTGTTCCAGCCGCTGGCGTGGTCCATGGGCGTGCCAGCCGCAGAGTGTCAGGCCGTAGGGCAGCTCCTGGGGATCAAGACCATCCTCAACGAGTTCGTGGCGTACCTTCAGCTCGCGGAGCTGGCGCCGCAGATGTCCTACCGGTCGCTCGTCATCGTGACGTATGCGCTTTGCGGCTTCGCGAACCTGGGCAGCATCGGCATCCAGCTCGGCGGAATCGGAGGCATCGCCCCGACCCGCCGCAGCGACCTCGCCCGGGTTGGATTCCGGGCGATGATCGCCGGCACGCTGGCCGCCTTCATGACGGCCAACATCGCCGGCGCCCTGGTGGGGTAGTAGCCCGTCCCACCGTCAGCCCGGTGCATGGGCAGAAGCGAAGGCAACGCTTTGGTGTGCACCGCGGTCGGGGAGCGAATGAGCGTAGAAACCTTGGCTGATCGTGTGCACACCGCCGCCCAGGCCCTCAAGGCCCGGGACCCTCGGGTGCAGGCTGGCGGCTTCCTGGGCGTGGTCCTCGGCTCCGGCCTGGGCCCCGCGGCCGACCTCCTGGAGGACGCGGTCGACGTGCCCTTCGGGGAGCTCCCGCACTTCCATGTTCCGACGGTCGACGGCCACGGCGGCACCGTGCGCGTGGGCACCCTGGAGGGGTCCACCGTGGTGATGCTGCGGGGCCGGGTGCACGCCTACGAGGGGCACCCCATGGCCGACGTCGTGCACGGGGTGCGCACCCTGGTGGCGGCCGGCGCGCGGGCCATCCTGCTGACCAACGCCGCGGGCGGGGTGCGACCGGACCTGCCGGTGGGCGGCCTCATGGTCATCGAAGACCACCTCAACCTGTCCGGCCAGAACCCCCTGGTGGGCACGGAGTCGACGGCCCTGGGGCCGCGCTTCCCGGACATGACCCGGGCCTGGGACCGCCGGCTCACAGCAGCGCTGCTCCAGGCGGCGGAGGCGGCGGGCGTCCCCGTGAAGAAGGGCGTGTACGCCGGCCTGCTGGGCCCCTCCTACGAGACGCCGGCGGAGGTCCGCATGGTGGCGGTGCTGGGCGGCGACGCCGTGGGCATGAGCACCGTGGCGGAGGCCCTGGCCATCGTGCAGATGGGCTGCCGCGTCGCCGGCATGTCGGTGATCAGCAACAAGGCCGCCGGCACCGGCCACCCCGACGAGGTCCTTGAGCACGCCCACGTGGCCGACGTCGCCGCCGGAGCCGGCCTCCGCGTCGCTCGGGTCCTGAGGGCGCTGCTCGCGGACAAGAGCGGTTGGTGGGAAGCGTGACGGCCGGCGACGACGCGCTCCTGGCGGCGGCCCTGGAGGCCCGGAAGCACGCGCGGGCCCCCTACTCGGAGTTCCCGGTGGGGGCGGCGGTGCTCGGCAAGAGCGGCCGCATCTACACCGGCAGCAACGTGGAGAGCAGCAGCTACGGCCTGACGCTCTGCGCCGAGCGACTGGCCCTCTGCTTTGCGCTGCACCAGGGGGAGACGGAGATCACGCACATCGCGGTCGTCGCCGACACCGAAGGCGCGCCGGGCCCCTGCGGGGCCTGCCGACAGATCATGTTCGACTACGCCCCCGACTCGGTGGTGCTGATGGCGAACCTGCGGGGCGACCAACGCGTCGCCACCACGCGTGAGCTCATGCCCTGGGGCTTCGGTCCCGGGGACCTGGCTGCGTACAACACCCGCCGACAGAAGGGTCCGAAGTGACCGAAGCCACGGACGACATCGAACCCATCACGCTGCCCGATCCGGGCTTCGTCTACGTCGACACCCAGGAAGGCCTGGCGGAGTGCGTTGCGGCCCTGGCCAGCAGCAAGGTCGTCGGCATCGACACGGAGAGCGACAGCTTCTTCTCCTACACCGAGCGCTGCTGCCTGGTGCAGATCACCGGCGAGGGCACCCTCGACTACATCATCGACCCCCTGGCCCTGGACAACCTGGACGCCCTGGCGCCGCTGTGCGCGGACCCGTCGGTGGTCAAGATCTTCCACGGGGCCGACTACGACGTCGTCTCCATGAAGCGGGACTTCGGGCACACCTTCACCAACATCTTCGACACGATGATCGCCGCCCAGGCCACCGGCCACGAGCGCTTCGGCCTGAACGATCTGGTCCAGCGCTACTTCGGTGAGAAGCTGGACAAGAAGTGGCAGCGGCACGACTGGGCCCAGCGCCCCCTGCTGGAGGCCCACCTGGACTACGCCCGGAAGGACAGCCACTTCCTGCCGGCGCTGCGGGAGATCCTCCTGGAGCAGGCCGAGCCCCGGGGTCGCCTGCCCATGATGGAGGAGGAGTTCGCGCTCCTGGAGCAGCGGGAGTGGACCGGTCGGCCCTTCTCCGCGGACGACTGCATGCGCGTCAAGGGCGCGCGGGGCCTGGACGAGATCGGCCGCAAGGTGCTCCGCCAGGTCTACGTGCTGCGGGAGGGCAAGGCGGAGGCCAAGAACCGCCCCCCCTTCAAGGTCTGGGGCAACGACGTGCTGCTCCGTCTGGCGGACGAGGCTCCGGAGGACATGGAGGCGCTCAGGAAGTGCCTGGGCGCCAACCACCACGCCATCCGCCGCTACGGCGAGGAGCTGCTGGACGCGGTCCTGGACGGCCTGGACGACGAGTCCGATCCCCCGCCGCCCGCGAAGGCCCGGAGCACGCGCAACAGCGACAGCCCCGGGCTCACCCGCGACGACGAGCCCCTGGTGCTCAAGCTGAAGGCCTGGCGCAACAAGAAGGTCAAGGAGACGGACCTGGGCCCCGGCATGATCGTCAACAACACGATCATCGGCCGCGTGGCCGCCCTCAAGCCCACCTCCGTGGAGCAGCTGGTCGAGATCGAGGACATGCGCAACTGGCAGCGCGCCGACTTCGGCGAGGCGCTGGTCGGCGTGGTGACGAAGTGGCTGGGAGAGCGCCCGGAGCCCACCGACGAGTCGGGCCCCAAGAAGAAGCGCCGCCGCCGCCGCCGCCGCCGGACCCCAGCGGGGGGCGAGGGCTCGCAGGACGCTGGCGGCGAGGGATCGGCGACCGCCGAGGCGGCCTCCCCCACGGAGGAGTGAGCAACCGTCTTTGAACGGTTGTCGATTTCGGCGACGAATCAGGGTCGCGGCCACGGTCTCAATCGCGGAAGACGGTCACGGTTCAGGGGAGCGGGAGCGGACACGG